>NZ_JAAGPN010000070.1:0-37684 GCF_017104805.1 Paraburkholderia sp. Ac-20347
GGTGATCGCGGCACCAGACGGCCGCGTGGCCGTCAACCCGACCGGCAACGCGGGCCTCGCGAGCGGCGGCACCGGCGACGTGCTCGGCGGCCTGATCGGCGCGCTGCTCGCGCAGCGTCTGCCACCGTTCGAAGCGGCGCTCGCCGGCGTCTATCTGCACGGTCTCGCCGCCGACACGCTGGTCGAGCAAGGCGACGGTCCCGCCGGACTCACGGCGGGCGAACTCGCGCCGATGGTGCGCAAGCTGCTGAACCGCCGCTTCTATTCGCGCAATCAAGCAACGGCTTGAACGGCGATGGGTTCTATCCGCCGACTTCTCCGCCACGCACTCGACGAAAATCGCCAACCACTCATCCACCCGCGCGTCGAAAGATGGCTGCAAGCTTCGCGCACGCGTTCACGGCGCGCGTAGCCGTCCCAAGCGGCACGCCGTTTGCTAACCTCACCCGTCGATCGCCGTAGCGCCACGCAGCTTTGCGCAGCCCGCTATACTGATCCTCCGCGCGTGCCGCTTCCACAGAAGCCGCGCGCCTCCCCGCAGTGCGTGATGCGCGCGTCGGCCCGACCGGTCGATGCCGCCCGCCGCCCTCCATTCGTTTTTCCTCGCTCGACGAACATGACGAATCCGCTCCCCGCCTGGTCCGCGCTACAGACGCACTACGAACAGATCCGCAACGACAAACTGCGTGACTGGTTCGCGCCCGCCAACGATCCCGCGCCGACCCGCGCCGAACGCTTCACGTATTCGGGCGGCGGTCTCGCCGCCGACTTCTCGAAGAACCGCATCACCGACGCCACGCTGAAGCTGCTCGTGCAGCTCGCGCACGAAGCCGGCGTCGAGCAGCTCCGCGACGCGATGTTCGCGGGCGAGATCGTCAACCCGACCGAAGGCCGCGCCGCCCTGCACACCGCGCTGCGCGCCACCGAGCCGAACGCGCCGTTCCATGCGCAGATCCTCGCCGAGAAAGCGAAGATGGCGAAGTTCGCCGACGCCGTGCGCAGCGGCGCCTGGACCGGCTATACCGGCAAGCGCATCCGCCATATCGTGAATATCGGCATCGGCGGCTCGGATCTCGGGCCAAAGATGGTCGTGCACGCGCTCCAGCATCTCGAGTCGCCCGAGATCAGCTCGCACTTCGTGTCGAACGTCGACGGCGCCGATCTGTGGCGCGCAATCGAACACATCAATCCCGAAGAGACGCTTGCGATCATCGTCTCGAAAACCTTCACGACGCTCGAAACCATGACGAACGCGCGCTCGATGCGCGACTGGTTCGTCAAGCACGGCTGCCCGGAAAGCGCGCTCGCGAAGCATTTCGTCGGCGTGTCCGCGAATCCGGCCGAAGTCGTGAAGTTCGGCATCGCCGAAGAAAACGTCTTCGAAATGTGGGACTGGGTTGGCGGCCGCTACTCGCTGTGGTCGGCGGTCGGTCTCTCGATCATGATCGCGATCGGACCGCAGCAGTTCGACGAACTGCTCGCCGGCGCGCACGATATGGACGAGCACTTCCGCACCGCGCCGCTCGACAAGAACCTGCCCGTGCTGCTCGGCATGATCGGCGTCTGGTATCGCAACTTCTTCGGTTCGCAGAGCTATCTCGTCGCTCCGTACTCCGAAGCATTGCACTACCTGCCCTCGTATCTGCAGCAGCTCGAAATGGAGAGCAACGGCAAGCAGGCGCGTCTGGACGGCAAGTTCGTCGATTACGCGACCTCGGCCATCACGTGGGGCGAGCCGGGCACGAACGGCCAGCACGCGTTCTTCCAGATGCTGCATCAGGGCACGACGATCGTACCGATCGACTTCATCGCCGTGCTGACTCCCGAGCATCCGTTCGCCGATCATCATCCGAAACTGCTCGCGAACTGCTTCGCGCAGAGCGAGGCGCTGATGCTCGGCCGCAGCGAGGAAGAAGCGCGCAAGATCGCCGGTCCGGACAAGCCCGAACTCGTGCCGCACATCATGTTCCCCGGCAATCGTCCGACCACGACGCTGCTCGTCGACGCGCTCACGGCGCGTTCGCTCGGCGCGCTGATCGCGCTCTACGAACACAAGGTGCTGGTGCAGGCATCGGTGTGGAACATCAATCCGTTCGACCAGTGGGGCGTGGAACTCGGCAAGATTCTCGGCAAGGTGGTCGAGGCCGACCTCACCGCTGCGGCCGGCGACGTGAAGGCGCACGATTCGTCGACGTCGGCGCTGATCGCGAAAGCGCGCGCCGCACTGAAGCGCTAACAGGCGTTAGCGCTTGCTGCATACGTTGAGTTGATGCCATGAAAAAAGGCGTGCGCGGTGCAAACCGGCACGCCTTTTCGTTTCAGCGCCCGGCTTCGACGCGGCTCGTTTCGTGCGCGGGCTGCGCGCCGTCGATCACGCGATGCCCGGCTTCGATCGTGACGATTGCGTCGCAGCGCTTCGCCAGCTCGATGTCGTGCGTGACGAGCACGAGCGTCGCGCCGTTCGCGCGGTTCAGCTCGAACATCAGGTCGATGACGGCGTGGCCCGTGGCGGCGTCGAGGCTGCCGGTGGGTTCGTCGGCGAACAGCACGGCCGGATGCGTGACGAACGCACGCGCCAGCGCTACGCGCTGTTGCTCGCCGCCCGACAGCAGCTTCGGATAATGCGAGGTGCGCTGACCGAGGCCCACGCGTTCGAGCAAGGTTCGCGCGCGGTCGAAGGCCTCCCGCGTGCTCAGGCCGCCCTGCAGTTCGAGCGGTAGCGCGACGTTTTCGAGCGCGGTCAGGTGCGGCATCAATTGAAACGACTGAAATACGAAACCGACCGAGCCGTTGCGCAGCGCCGCGCGCTGATCTTCCGCCATGCCGGTAAGCTCATGTCCTAGCAGACGAACCGAGCCCGCGCTCGCGCTGTCCAACCCGGCCAGCAAGCCGAGCAAGGTGGACTTGCCCGAACCCGAGGCACCGACGATCGCCACGCTGCCGCCCGCATGCACCGTGAGGTCGATGCCGTCGAGGATCGTGAGTTCGCCGGTTGCGTCGGTGACGCGTTTGCACAGGCCCCGTACTTCGATGACTGGATCGCTATTCATTCGCACATGATGAAGCCAAGATTAGCTGTCAAAACAAGGCGCGGCACGCCGCGCGCCGCCCGCACCCTGCTTCCCACGCCCGGCGTCCGCGCCGTGACGCTTGCTGTGTCGCTCGCCGTTGCGCTCGGCACGATCGCGCTGCCTGGCGGCGTGCGCGACGCCCATGCGGCCAACGCGCCCGCTCCATCCGCGACGCAACCCGCCGCCGCCAAACCCGTGATCGCCGTGCTCGGCGACAGCCTGTCCGCCGAATACGGGCTGCCGCGCGACACCGGCTGGGTCGCGCTGATGCGTCAACGCATCGCGACTGAGCGAATCGATTATAGCGTCGCGAATGCCAGCATCAGCGGCGACACGACCAGCGGCGGGCTCGCCCGTCTGCCGCTCGTGCTGCAGCGCATGAAACCGGCCATCGTGGTGATCGAGCTCGGCGCGAACGACGCGCTGCGCGGCGTGCCGCTCGCCACCACGGAAAGCAATCTGCGCGCCATCATCGCCGCGGTGCGCAAGGCCAACGCGAAGCCCGTGCTCGTGGGCATGTTCGTGCCGCCGAATTACGGCCCCGACTACACTCAGAAATTCCATGGTCTCTATGGACAGCTTTCGAAGGAGCTGAATGTGCCGCTGGTGCCGTTTCTGCTCGCCGGACTCGCCGACAAACCCGAGCTGTTCCAGTCCGACCAGTTGCATCCGACGCAGCAGGCACAGCCTTTGCTCCTCGACAACGTGTGGCCGACGCTCAAGCCGCTACTCGGCGGCGGCGCGCAGCGCTGACGTGCGCTGCAGCCGCGTCCTTGCGGCATGCGCGTCGCGTACCGGGTCACATCTTTGCGCCAGACGAGCAACGCTCGTTTAACTTCCGAATGACCCTGACTGGAGGGATAAAACGTGAAATATTTACCTCTTATTGTCGTCACGGCAGCGCTTGCTGCCTGCGCCAATCAGCCGGTGCCGAGCGGCTCGCAATCGGTTGGCACCAGCCAGCAACCGCCTCAGGCCGTCGCGCAGTGCATCGCGCAAAAGTGGGCCGACAAATCGCAGCAGCAGGTCGTCTCGCAGAGCGTGCTCGCGAACGACCAGGCGATCGACGTCTACGTGCCGGGCCAGCAGCCGCCTAACGGCGCCGCGGCGACGGTGCGTCCGGCGTGGAACGCCAACGCCAAGACCTGGGTGGGCTTCCGTGCCGGCGGCGGCGCGGGCGGCGACGCCACGGGCGACATCAGCGCCTGCCTCTAACGGGCAGCGCGCGCGTCGCGACGCTCCACGCTTCGCGCCGCGCAAGCAGCAAAGAAAAAGCCCCGCGAACTTCGCGGGGCTTTTTTTGTGGGTCTGTGCTGAAGGCGAGCTTACTGGCCGTCGCCGTCGCTGTCGCTCTGCTGGCTCGACGAACCGAGCGTACCGTAGAGCTTGACCTTCGAACGATCGCGCAGCGCGTCAAGGTAAGCCTGCGTCTGCGACTGGCCGGCCACTTGCGCGAGTTGCTGCTGCGCTGCGGCAAGACGGTTGCCGTCGGCGGCTGCGCCATTCGTCACGCTGTTCACGCGATAGATCGCGTAGCCCTGGTCGCCGAGATCGACGCCCACGTAGGCGGGCAGCTTCTGCGCGTCGGCCTTGAACACCGCCGACAGCGCGGCGGGCGGCAGCCCTTGCGCGTCGTTGCGCGACACCTTGAGCGCTGACGAGAAACCATCGGTCGACTTCGACTTCTGCAGGTCCGCGAGCTTCGCCTCGCCTTCCTTGCGCGCCATGTCGGCGGCCATCTGCGCAACCACCTTCTGGCGCACGGCGTCCTTGACCGCGGCGAAGGCCGGCACGGCAGCCGCCTTGAAGTCGGTCACGCGCGCCGAGATCAACGTGTTGTTGCCCACGTCGACCGCCTGCGTGTTGTTGTGCTGGCTGACCGAGTCGGTCGCGAACACCGCGTCGAGGAACTTCTTGTTGTTCAGCGGGCTGTCCGGCGGCAGCGTGGCGTTCGGCTGCGGCGTGACCGTGGCAGTCTGGATCGTCAGCTTGTACTTGTCGGCGGCCGGCTGCAGGCTCTTCGACTTCTCGTACACCATCGACGTAAAGCCGTCGCTCGCATCGGCCAGCAGCTTGGCGGCCTGTTGCGCCTTCACTTCGGTGGCGATCTGCGTCTTCACGTCGTCGAACGGCTTGGTGACCGACGGCTTGATGTCCGTAACCTTGACGATGTGATAGCCGAAGTCCGACTGGATCACGTCGCTGATTTCGTCTTTCTTGAGCTTGAAGACGGCGTCGTCGAACGACTGGCCGCCCGCGATCATGCCCGGGCCGAAGTAGCCGAGGTCGCCGCCCTTCGCTGCCGAACCCGGATCCTGCGAATCCTTCTGCGCGAGCTGCGCGAACTGATCCGGATGCGCCTTCACTTCGGCGAGGATCTGATCGGCCTTCTGCTTGGCAGCGGCGCGGTCAGCAGCGCTCGCGTCCTTCGCCACCGTGATCAGGATGTGGCTCGCGCGCACTTCTTCCTGGCTCTTGTAGCGGGCGATGTTGTCGTCGTAGTACTTCTTGAGGTCGGCGTCGCTCGGGCTGACCGAAGCCGCGACCGTGGCCGCCGACAGCACCAGATACTGGATCTGCGCCGTAGCCGGCGTGGCGAAGTCGTTCTTGTGCGCGTCGTAATACGCCTGCAGCTGCGCGTCGGTCGGCTGGACCTTCGCAGCGAAATCGCCGGCGCGGAACGCGAGACCTTGCACGTCGCGCTGCTGCTCCGAGAGTTCGGTGAGCTGTTGCGCGAGCGACTTCGGCGTGAACGCGCTGTTGATCAGCGAAGCGGGAATCTGCTGCAGCGCCATGCTGTAACGCACGCGCTCGTCGTACTGCTCGGGCGTCATGCCCTGCATCGCGAGCAGCTGCTTGTACTTGTCGAGATCGATCGAGCCGTCGGGGTTCTTCAGCGACGAGATGATCGGGTCGGCGAGCAGCGTGCGGCGCACGGCGTCGTCGGAAGCGGTGAGATGCAGACGCTGGACTTCGTCCTGCAGCACGCGTTGCTGGATCAGGCCGTCGAGAATGTCTTTGCGATGCTGCGGCGTATCGAATGCGCTCGCGTCGAATTGCGCACCCATGACCTGGCGCGCCTGGTCGAGTTGCTGACGCGACGCGTTGTCGAATTCGACGCGCGTGATCTTGTGACCGTTGACGCTCGCGACATTCGCGCTTTCGTCAAAAAAGCCGCGGAAACCTTGAATACCGACGAAGCCGAGCCCTGGCAGGATCACCAGGAGCAGCATGAACATCATCAGCCGTTTGTGATTGCGGAAAAAGTCGAGCATGCGTGACCAAGCGTTGGAGAGCGCCAAAAAACAGAACGCCCGATATTACAACAGCGGCCAACAAAAAAGGCGAACCGGAGTTCGCCTTCTTGCTGAGATGTCTGGCGGAGCGGACGGGACTCGAACCCGCGACCCCCGGCGTGACAGGCCGGTATTCTAACCAACTGAACTACCGCTCCATGCGGTTTGCTGCGTGCGCTGTGTCGCGAGCGATGTTTTCATGCATTCAGCCGGGTTAGCCTGCATTCAGGCTGATACACGACTGCGCGGTTCGACCGAGGTTCACCTGAAGCTGTGGTGGGTGCTGAGAGGCTCGAACTCCCGACCTACGCCTTGTAAGGGCGCCGCTCTACCAACTGAGCTAAGCACCCAGCTTCATGCTGATGACCGCCGAAAACCTGCTGAAAACTGCTGCGGCACTGCGACTTCTGCTGCGCTGCTTCATCAAGCAGCGAGCCCGCTAGTTTAGCGCATCTTTGAGCGCTTTGCCAGGCCTGAATTTCGGGACTTTGGCTGCCTTGATCTTGATAGCGTCGCCGGTGCGCGGATTGCGACCCGTGCGCGCCGTGCGCTTGCTGACCGCGAACGTGCCAAAGCCGACCAGCGTGACCGACCCGCCCTTCTTCAGCGTTCCCTTGACGCCGCCGATCACGGCGTCGAGTGCGCGTCCTGCCGCCGCTTTCGAGATGTCGGCTTGTTGCGCGATATGGTCGATCAATTCCGTCTTATTCATTCCAGCCCCCGAGAATGTGTTGGGCAATCGTGATGGCGCGCGCCATGAGACACGCCGGCGCGTCGCCGGGAAGAACATCAACTTATTGGCAAAACGACTTCGGTCTGCGCCGAAGCCCGCTCATTTAACGAGGCCGAAAGACCCGTGTCAAGCTGGGTTCCGCCCGATTTCTCGCGCGCGCATTCGATCTCGCGCGGCCATGTGAAAGCAGCTTCCAAACAACTTTCGGGCTCGCCGACGCCAAGCTCGCACGACACGCTCACACGCGGTTGCAAGGCCAACGATCTTCTCGGCGCGCGCAATAAAAAACCCGCGGACCAGGCCGCGGGTTCTTCGAGGGTGCTACGAAATGACGCTAGCTAAAAGACGCCAGGCGTTTGAGCTTAGTGCTTCACCACTTCGCTGGCCGCGTCTTTCGACTCGGCCACGGGCGTCTTGGCCTCTTCGGTCTTGGCCTCTTCTTCCGGCAGAGCCTGCGGCACACGTTCGAGCGCCAGCTCGAGCACCTTGTCGATCCAGCGGACCGGCACGATTTCGATGGCGTTCTTCACGTTGTCCGGGATCTCCGAGAGATCCTTGACGTTCTCTTCCGGAATCAGCACGAGCTTGATGCCGCCGCGATGCGCCGCAAGCAGCTTCTCCTTCAGGCCGCCGATCGGCAGCACTTCGCCGCGCAGCGTGATCTCGCCCGTCATCGCAACGTCGGCGCGCACCGGAATGCCCGTGAGCACGGACACCAGCGCGGTCGTCATCGCGATACCGGCGGACGGACCGTCCTTCGGCGTCGCGCCTTCCGGCACGTGGATGTGGATGTCCTGCTTCTCGAACGCTTCGTCCTTGATGCCAAGACGACGCGAACGCGAGCGCACCACCGAGCGTGCCGCTTCGACCGATTCCTTCATGACGTCGCCGAGCGAACCCGTGCGGATCACGTTGCCCTTGCCGGGCATGACCGCCGCTTCGATCGTCAGCAGGTCGCCGCCCACTTCCGTCCATGCGAGGCCCGTAACCTGACCGATCTGGTTTTCCTTCGCGGCCAGACCGAAGTCGTACTTGCGCACGCCAAGGAAGGTGTCCAGATTCGCGCTGTCCACCGTGACGGCCTTGTCGGCCTTCTTCAGCAGCAGCATCTTCACGACCTTGCGGCAGATCTTCGACACTTCGCGCTCGAGCGAACGCACGCCCGCTTCACGCGTGTAGTAGCGAATGATGTCGCGGATCGCACCTTCGGTCACGTCGATCTCGCCCGGCTTCAGCCCGTTGTTCTTCTTCTGCTTCGGCAGGAGATAACGCTGGGCGATGCTGACCTTCTCGTCTTCCGTGTAGCCCGAGAGGCGGATGACTTCCATCCGGTCGAGCAGCGGCGGCGGAATGTTCAGCGAGTTCGACGTTGCCACGAACATCACATCGGAGAGATCGAAATCGACTTCGATGTAGTGGTCGGCGAACGTGTGGTTCTGTTCCGGATCGAGCACTTCGAGCAACGCCGACGACGGATCGCCGCGGAAATCCATGCCCATCTTGTCGACTTCGTCGAGCAGGAAGAGCGGATTGCGCACGCCGACCTTGGTCAGGCTCTGCAGGATCTTGCCCGGCATCGAGCCGATGTACGTACGACGATGGCCGCGGATTTCGGCTTCGTCACGCACACCGCCCAGCGCCATGCGCACGAACTTGCGGTTCGTTGCACGCGCAATCGACTGCCCGAGCGAGGTCTTGCCGACGCCAGGAGGCCCGACGAGGCACAGGATCGGCGCCTTGACCTTGTCCACGCGCTGCTGGACCGCGAGATACTCGAGAATGCGTTCCTTCACTTTCTCGAGACCGTAGTGGTCTTCGTCGAGCACCGATTCGGCGTTCGTCAGGTCGTTGTTGACCTTGCTCTTCTTGCGCCACGGCAGGCCGATCAGCGTGTCGATGTAGTTGCGCACGACGGTGGCTTCCGCCGACATCGGCGACATCAGCTTGAGCTTCTTCAGCTCGGCGTCGGCCTTCTTCTTGGCTTCCTTCGGCATGCGCGCGGCGGTGATGCGCTTCTCGAGTTCCTCGAGATCCGCGCCTTCTTCGCCTTCGCCCAGTTCCTTCTGGATGGCCTTGACCTGCTCGTTCAGGTAGTACTCGCGCTGGCTCTTTTCCATCTGGCGCTTGACGCGGCCACGGATGCGCTTCTCGACCTGGAGGATGTCGATTTCGGCTTCGAGCTGGGCGAGCAGATGCTCGAGACGTTCCACGACCGGGAACATTTCGAGGATGTGCTGCTTCTGGTCGAGCTTGAGCGGCAGATGCGCGGCGATGGTGTCCGCAAGACGACCGGCCTCGTCGATACCCGACAGCGAGGTCAGGATCTCAGGCGGGATCTTCTTGTTGAGCTTCACGTACTGATCAAACTGCGAGACGATCGCACGGCGCAGCGCTTCGGTTTCGGCGCCGTCCGCGTGGTCGGGCTCGAGCGGCATGACCTCGCACGAAAACTGCGTTTCCTGCTCTTCGATCGAGAGCGTTTTCGCGCGCTGCAGGCCTTCCACGAGCACCTTCACGGTGCCGTCGGGCAGCTTGAGCATTTGCAGGATGTTCGCGATACATCCCACTTCGTACATGTCTTTTTCGGTCGGCTCATCCTTGGCGGCAGTTTTCTGGGCGACGAGCATGATGTGCTTGCCGCCTTCCATTGCCGCTTCGAGGGCCTTGATCGACTTAGGCCGGCCCACGAAGAGGGGAATCACCATATGCGGGAAGACTACGACGTCTCGCAGCGGGAGCAGCGGGAGCGTGGTGCGTTCCGGCGGGAGGAGTTGGGTTCCTGACATTTCATTTCCCCATGAGTGGAATCAATTCGTTCGGTAAGTGAGGCCTGAAAAGTCGATTACAAGCCTCTCGCGTGTGGGAAAAGTTCAGTGACTCCAAAAAAGTGCGCCATCGACCACAAGTGAAACGAAAAAGCCGTTCATCCCATTGTATGAACGGCTTTTTCCAGGAACTCTTTAGCCGATCACCACCATCAGTTCGACCCTGAAACCTTCGGAGCGTCTTCGTAGATCAACAGCGGCTTACCGTCGCCATCGATCACGTTGTCGTCGATGATCACCTTGCTCACGCCCTTCATGGTCGGCAGCTCGTACATGACGTCGAGCAATGCCTGTTCCAGGATGGATCGCAAGCCCCGCGCCCCGGTCTTGCGGCGGATCGCCTTGCGGGCGACGGCCTGCAGCGCAGCCGGGCGAATCTCCAGTTCCACGCGCTCCATGTTGAAGAGCTTGTGATACTGCTTGACGAGCGCGTTCTTCGGCTCGACGAGGATCTTCATGAGCGCCGCTTCATCGAGCTTGCCGAGCGTGGCGACCACCGGCAGACGGCCGATCAGTTCGGGAATCAGGCCGAACTTGATCAGATCTTCCGGTTCCGTCTCGCGCAGCACTTCGCCCGCGTCGCGTTCCTGCTTGCTCTTCACGCTCGCGCCGAAACCGATGCCGGTTTTCTCGGTGCGGTCCGTGATGACTTTTTCCAGACCGTCGAACGCGCCGCCGCAGATGAACAGGATGTTGGTCGTGTCGACCTGGATGAAGTCCTGATTCGGGTGCTTGCGGCCGCCCTGCGGGGGCACCGACGCCATCGTGCCTTCGATGAGCTTGAGCAGCGCCTGCTGCACGCCCTCGCCCGACACGTCCCGCGTGATCGACGGGTTGTCCGACTTGCGGCTGATCTTGTCGATTTCGTCGATGTAGACGATGCCGCGCTGGGCCTTGTCGACCTCGTAATTGCAGTTCTGCAGCAGCTTCTGGATGATGTTCTCGACGTCTTCGCCCACGTAACCGGCTTCGGTCAGCGTGGTGGCGTCGGCGATCACGAACGGCACGTTCAGAAGGCGCGCGAGCGTCTGCGCGAGCAGCGTCTTGCCCGAACCCGTGGGGCCGATCAGCAGGATGTTGCTCTTCGAGAGTTCGACTTCGTCTTTCTTGTCGAGATGTTTGAGACGCTTGTAGTGGTTGTACACCGCCACCGCAAGGATCTTCTTCGCGCGCTCCTGCCCGATCACGTACTGGTCGAGGATGTCGCGGATTTCCTGCGGGCTCGGCAGGTCCGAGCGCGACAGCGCCGCGTCGACGCCCGCACCGGCGGCCTCGTCGCGAATGATCTCGTTGCACAGGTCGATACATTCATCGCAGATGAACACCGACGGGCCAGCGATCAGTTTCTTGACCTCGTGCTGGCTTTTGCCGCAAAACGAGCAATACAACAGCTTCTCGCTGTTAGAACCTTTTTTGTCCGCCATGGATAGATGAGCCTCCGGACACTCTGTTACATGATACGCCGTTTCCCCCGGCGCGCCGGGGGACGCGTGAACCGCTTGCTGTGACGGCGTTGGGGCCGCAGGCCGCGAAGCGCGTTTGCCGATTATTTCACAGGCTCCGGGCGGCTGTGCCTATCCCCTTTTTCACGGGGGTGGCACGCCGCCCGGCGCCCGATTTGCACCATTCAGGCGCCTGAACCGGCGCCCGCGAGGGGCGCCGAAACGCGTTCCGGATCAGGGACGCTTGTGCAGGACCTGATCGACCAGACCATAGGCTTGCGCGTCGTCGCCGGACATGAAGTTGTCGCGGTCGGTGTCGCGCGCGATGCGCTCGACCGGCTGACCCGTATGGTGCGCGAGCAACTGGTTCAGGCGCTCCTTCAGGTACAGGATTTCACGCGCCTGGATTTCGATGTCCGACGCCTGGCCGCGCGCGCCGCCGAGCGGCTGGTGAATCATCACGCGCGAGTTCGGCAGCGCGAAGCGCTTGCCCTTCTCGCCCGCAGCCAGCAGGAACGCGCCCATGCTGGCCGCGAGGCCCATGCAAAGGGTCGAAACGTTCGGCTTGATGAACTGCATCGTGTCGTAGATCGCCATGCCGGCCGACACCGAACCGCCCGGGCTGTTGATGTACAGGCTGATGTCCTTGTCCGGATTTTCGCTTTCGAGGAACAGCAGCTGGGCGACCACGAGATTGGCCGTCTGGTCGTTCACTTCACCGACCAGGAACACCACGCGCTCCTTCAGCAGACGCGAGTAGATGTCGTACGAACGCTCGCCGCGGCCGCTCGTCTCCACGACGATCGGCACGAGCCCGAGCGCCTGCGGATCGAAATCCCGCGAAGCCTGGGAGGTCAGCGTGTCCAGCGATTGAGCGCGAAAAGTCATGCGGTGCATCCTTGTCTGGAAGAGAGTTGTTCTGGTATGGCGACGGACCCCGCATAAATCAACCACACGGACAGCATGGCTAAATTCAGCGGATACAAAAACGGCGTGCTGGCCGTCGGTCGCTCCGACAGCCGGCACGCCGTGGCGGGCAGACTTAAGCCTGCGCCGTCGCGCTTGCCAGTTCTTCGAAGCTGACTTGCTTGTCCGTTACCTTGGCCTTGCCGAGCACGAAGTCCACGACGTTCGATTCAACGACGTAGGCTTCCATTTCGGCCAGACGCTGCTGGTTCGAATAATACCAGCGCACGACTTCCTTCGGGTCTTCGTAGCTTTTCGCGAATTCGTCGACTTCAGCGCGGATCTGTTCCGGCTTCGCTTCGAGACCGTTGGCCTTCACCAGCTCGGCCAGCACGAGGCCCAGCTTGACGCGACGCTCGGCTTGTTCCTTGAACATTTCGGCCGGGATCGGTGCGTCCTTGGCGTTCGGCACGCCGCGTTGCGCGAGGTCGGCACGCGCCATTTCGACGAGGCGTTCCTGGTCCTGTTCGATCAGTGCGTTCGGCACGTCGAGTTCGGCGATCTTCAGCAGCGCGTCCATCACCTGGTTCTTGACGATCGACTGCGTGCGACGCTTCGCTTCACGCTCGAGGTTGTCCTTGATTTCAGCGCGCATCTTCACGAGGTCGCCGTCGGCGATGCCGAGCGACTTGGCGAATTCGCCGTCGATTTCCGGCAGGTGCGGCCACTCGATCTGCTGCATCGTGATCGTGAACTTCGCGGTCTTGCCGGCGACTTCCTTGCCGTGATAGTCCTCGGGGAACGCGAGGTCGAATTCACGCGACTCGCCGTTCTTCAGGCCGATGGCGGCCTTTTCGAATTCCGGCAGCATGCGGCCTTCGCCGAGCACGAACGCGAAACCTTCCGCGCTGCCGCCCGGGAATGCGACGTCGTCGATCTTGCCGACGAAGTCGACCGTCACGCGATCGCCTTCCTTGGCTGCGGTGTCGGCGCCGCCGTCACCGTGCTCGCCGGCTTCGCCGCGTGCGTGGAAGTGCACGCGCTGCTTGCGCAGGATGTCGAGCGTGCGGTCGATTTCCGCGTCGCTGATGGTCGTGGTCGTGCGCTCGATTTCGGCCGTGCCGACGTCGCCGAGCTTGACTTCCGGGTAGACCTCGAAGGTCGCGTCGAATGCGTAGTCGCCTTCAGCGGCGTCCGCCTTCGGGGCGAAGCTCGGCTGGCCGGCGACGCGCAGGTTTTCAGCGCGGCTGATGTCGAAGAATTCCTTGCCGACCTTGTCGCTCAGAACTTCGGCTTCCACCTGGCCCGAGTACTGCTGCGTGACCATCTTCAGCGGCACCTTGCCCGGGCGGAAACCCGGCATGCGCACGTTCTTTGCCAGTTGGCGGATGCGCGAATCGACTTCTTTCTGCACGGCGTCCTTCGGCAGGGAAATCGTCACGCGGCGTTCGAGCTTGCCGAGGTTTTCAACAGCGTTAGCCATGGCTTCAATCGTCCTAAAATTGTTCGAGCGTATCAGTAATCTTTGCTGCCGCAGTTCGATGGGAAAGCCCGCATCGCCTGCGTCTCGCTAGTGCCTCGTCGGCGCCGCCTGCCGGCTTCGATCGCGACCATTCGGTCGCGCCCAAGGCCGGCGGGCGCATCCCATGGCGCCTCTCGCCGCAGACCGCCGCGCTGGCCGCGCACCACGCAACGGCGTGGAACGGGCGCTTCGCGGACGCTGCCGGCTGGGCGGCGCCCTTTCCGGAAGCCGCGAGACCCGGCCCGGCCGAGATCGGCCGGTGAAGGCCGAAACGGACGGCTTGCCGTGCGGTTCCGTCAAAAGAGCCAAGTATTTTAGCAAACTATTTCCCCACTCAAATGGAATTGCCGTTCGGCACGCGAAAACGGCGCCTTTCCGTGTGAATTTGGCGGGTTTTCAGGCCCGAAACGCGCTTCGGCCTTCGCTCGGGTGCCGACTTCGTCGCGTCCGCATCGACTCGCGGATGCGACGCCGGGACGCCGCGCTCCACGGTGCTTTCGGACTGTAAGCACGTTAGCGGCACGGCCTTTCGCGATGCACGCTATCGCAGTGCGCTTATCCAGCGCCCCGCCCCGCGCTGTTAAGCTAGTGCTCGCGCCGGACGCCCCGCCGGATGCAGCCGCCATCCCAACTCTTTCCGTCGAGGCACCATGTCCAACCCGTCGTTCGAGGCACCCGTCGTCGTCATTGCTCCCGATTCATTCAAAGGCTCGCTGAGCGCGGACGGGGTCGCCGCCGCCATCGCCGATGGCATTCGCCGCGCGCGCGCCGACGCCGAAATCCGCATCTGCCCGATGGCCGACGGCGGCGAAGGCACGCTCGACGCCATGCTCAGCGTCGGCGGCGAGCGCCGCGTCCTCAACGTGGAAGGCGCCGCGCTCGCGCGCCGCGACGCCACGGTCGGCCTGCTGCACGACGGCAGCGCGATCGTGGAAACCGCCGAGATCGTCGGCATCACCGACCCCGTGGGCATGGGCGTGCCGGTCGCTGCACGCAGCACGCGCGGCATGGGCGAAGCAATCCGCGCGTTGCTCGACGAGGGCGTGCGGCGCTTCTATGTGGCGCTCGGCGGCAGCAGCACCAACGACGGCGGCGCGGGCCTGCTCGCGGGCCTCGGGCTGCAACTCTTCGATGCGGCGGACAACGCGCTCGCGCCCACGCCCGAAGCCCTCACGCGCGTCGCGCGCGTCGACATATCGGGGCTCGATGCGCGTCTCGCCGAGGCCAGCTTCGTGGCGATGTCCGACGTCGACAATCCGCTGACCGGCGATCACGGCGCGACGGCCGTGTTCGGTCCGCAAAAAGGCGTGACGCCCGGCGAAGTCGCGCCGATCGACGCCGCGCTCGGCCGTTTCGCCGATCTGCTCGAAGCCGCGCTCGGGCGCACCGCGCGCGACGAAGCGGGCGCCGGCGCGGCGGGCGGCCTCGGTTTCGCGCTGCGCATGCTGGGCGCGAGTTTCGAGCCGGGCGCGGAAGTCGTCGCGCGCACCATCGGCCTCAATCAGGCGCTCGCGGGCGCGCACTGGCTCATCACCGGCGAGGGGCGCTCGGACCTGCAGACCCTGCACGGCAAGGCGCCTTTCATTGCCTGCCGCCCCGCGCAGGCCGCGGGCGTGCCGGCGACGCTGCTCTCGGGCGCCGTCGACTCCGCCGCGCTGCCGCGTCTGGCCGAGCACTTCAGCGGCTGCTTCTCGCCCGCGCCCGGCCCGATCACGCTCGAAACCGCCATTCGCGACGCCGCCGCGCTGCTCGCGAACGAAGCGGAACAGCTCACGCGTCTCAAATACGGTGCCGCGCGCCCTTGATCGCCGCCCGGAGCACAGGACATTTCGCGCGCAACGAATCCCATTGGCTGCCGGCGCTCGTTGCGCGCGAAGCATTGAATCGCTCATTGAATAGTTTGAATAGTCAGACGTTTTGGTCCGCGAACGCACTTTCGTTCGCAGTAAGCGATTAATAGATTCGTACGCTCATTGAAGATGCGCTTACGAGGGTTCATGCGCGTTGACCCCGGCGCTCGTTGAGGCAACAATCATGGTCGGCGCGACACGATCGCGCATACCTCACGCGACCAGACCAGGACGACCATGAAGGCAAGCAAAGCCGGACTCGAACAATTTCTGACCTATCGGCTCCATGTCCTGAACAAGCTCTCCGAACGCGGCGCGAGCGAGCGCTACCAGGCGAAGCTCGGCGTTACCCTGCCCGAAGCACGCCTGATCGCCGCCGTCGGCGCATTCGGCCCGTTTTCAGTGATGGAGCTCGCGCGCCACGCGAATCTCGACAAGAGCCAGGCCAGCCGCGCCGCGGAAGCGCTGATGCGCCGCGGCCTCATGCAACGCGACGCCAGCGAGGAAGACGGCCGCCTCGTGCTCGTCTCGCTCACGACCGAAGGCCGCGCGCTGTATCGCAAGGTCATGCCCATCGCCCGCAAGTGGAATGTGGACCTGTTCGCGTGCCTCGAAGAGAAAGAGCGCGAGCTGCTGAACCGCGCGCTGGAGAAAGTCATCGCGGCTGCGCAGGAAGATCTGTAATCGCGCGAGCGCGATAAACGAAACAGATGGTTAATTCGGGCTGATTACAGGCTGATTGGCGCAAGAAAAAAGGCCACGTACCGTTGAGGTACGTGGCCTTTGTCTTTGGTGCGTGAGGCCGGACTCGAACCGGCACACCCTTGCGGGCGTCAGGACCTAAACCTGGTGCGTCTACCAATTTCGCCACTCACGCGAATGCTGCTGGCGAGACCGCTGCGAGTGGGAACTGTGAGAACCATCGCGTGCATCGAATGCAATACGGACCTGCCTGGGCGCGCTGCGCGGCCGGAATCACAGAGGGATAAGCCGCCGCGAACGCGCAAGCGCGAGATTCTAACCGATTGAATTGCGCTTGTCTGCAACTTGCCGTGCGGGGCGGATTGCGCCCTTTCCTCGCTCGACGGACGGCGGACGGGCGGCGACCGGTGCGCCCGCGGCCCGAAAAACAGGCCGGTGCTAGAATCGCCGCTCCGCGGCTCTATGCCCCACCGCCGACCTCGCTGAACGATTCAGCCGGGCAGCGACAGCGCCGCGCCTCCCCACGCCCCGAACGCCGTGAATTTCGACGATTACTGCCTGCAAAAGGCGGCCCCACCCGGATCGAGCACGTACTACGCGCTGCGCCAGGCGAGCGCCGCGCGCCAGCCGCTCCTTGCCGCCCTGTTCGCCCTGCGCCGCGAACTCGAGGAAACCGCCAAGGAAACGAGCGACCCGACCGTGGGCCGCACGAAGCTCGCCTGGTGGCAGAAGGAACTCGCCGCGCTGGCGGCAGGCAATGCCTCGCATCCGGTCACGAAAGCGCTCGCCGCGCATCTCGACGATCCCGCGAGCCTCTATCCGCTGTTGCAGCAATTGCTCGCCGGCTTCGAGATGGATTTCGAGCAGGCCCGCTATCTCGACATGCCGAATCTGCGCCGCTATATCGACGGCGTGGGCGGCACGTTCGCCACGCTCGTCGCGCAGGCCTGCGCGCGCACGCCGCAGGAACGCGAGTCGGCCGCACGCTGGGCCGCGCCGCTCGGCAATGCGCTGACGCTCGCGCAGTTCGTGCCGGAGATCGGCAACGACGCGCGTCATGGCCGCATCTACGTGCCGATCGACGAATTGCAGCGCTACAACGTGACCGCCGCCGATCTGATCAACCGCCGCTACAGCGCCGAATTCACCGAGCTGATGCAGTTCCAGACCGGGCGTGCGCGCGAAGCGCTGCAGGCCGCGCTCGACGCGATTCCCGCCGCCGAACGCAAACCGCAGCGTGCGCTGCGCGCACTCGCCGCGCTCGAACTCGCGCTGCTGGACGAAGTGGAACGCGAAGACTTTCAGGTGCTGCATCAGCACATTGCGCTCACGCCGATCCGCAAGCTCTGGATCGCGTGGCGCGCGGCACGACGTAACTGAAAGCGCCGCAAAGCGCGCCGCTTTCACTATCGCGCGACGTCGAGCAACTTCAAGCGCGCAACAACGGCAACGGCTCGAAGCGCTGCTGCAAGACCGAGGCGGCGTCGAGTCCCCACCATCCGTTCAGCACCGTCGCGTAGATCTGCCGGAAGTCGACGGCCACGGGCAGATTGCCGTTGCCATCCAGACGCGCGAGCGCCGGCGCCTCGCCGTATAGCCCGCCCGCGACGCGCCCGCCCGCCACGAAATGCACCGACGCCGTGCCATGATCGGTGCCGCGACTCTGGTTCTCGCGCACGCGCCGGCCGAACTCGGCATACGTGGCGATCAGCGTGCGATCCCAACGCCCCATTTCGATCAGCGCCGAACGCATCGCGACCATGCCCGCCGCGAACTGGCGCAACAACTCCGCGTGTCGTTCGGGCTGGTTCTCGTGCGTATCGAAACCATTGAGCGTGAGGCGGATGACCGCGACGCCGTCGCCCTGCACCGGCGCGCCTTGCGCCGTATCGCCGGACGCCAGCGCCTGCATCGCCGTCTTCACCGACGCGCCGAACGCGCCCGCCGGAAACGCCGTCTTCAACGCATATTCACCGGGCCGCGGCCGCAACTGATCGGCCGCATGCACGATGTCGTTTTCCACATCGAGTATGTGCGCGAGCGCCGGATTGCGCTCCTGAAGCGCGACCGGCGTCACGAGCCGCGAAGCGCGCGCAAACTGCGCCGGATTCACGAGCGCAATGGCGCGCGCGCCGTTCGCGAGCGGCCCCATCTCGGCGCTGCCGAGCACCAGACCGTCGGCGGCGAAACCCTTCGGCACGGGCGTAGTCGCGAACGCACGCGTGAGCCAGCCTTCGCGCAGATATTGATCGGAGCGCGACGCCGTATCCCAGATCTCGATCGAGCGAAAATGCGAGAGGTTCGGCTGCGCGTAGCTCACGCCCTGCACGATCGCGAGTTCGTGAGCGCGCCACATCGGCAAAAGCGGCGCAAGCGCGGGATGCAGCGCGGTGCGTTCGTCGAGCTGGATCGCGTCGCCGCGACGCACGCCAATGGTGCTGCGATAACGCGCATAGAGCGGATCGGCGTACGGCACGACGGTGTTCAAGCCGTCATTGCCGCCCTTCAGCTCGACGAGGATCAGCAGATTCTCGTAGCCGTTCGCACGCGGCTGCGCGGGCGCGGCGAGCGTTTGTGCGCGGACGCTCTCGGGCAACCACGACGCCGCGCCTGTCGCCGTCGCCGCGGCCGCCGCAGCCAGAAAATCGCGTCGCTTCATGCCATGCCTCGCTCGTCGATGCGCCGCTTCGCGGCGGCGCTGTTGTTGTGCGTGCTGCGGTGAATTGCTTCGTTCGTCGATGTCATCGTCCGTCTTCGTTTCGAGGCGCGCTCAAGTGAGCTGATACACGGGATCCATCAGGAGTGCCTGGAGATATGCCTGCGCACTGCTGCCCGCCGCGATGGCGTCGACGGGCGCGAGCGGCAGCACGGCATGCTGCATCTGCAATTGCTGCGAGAGATCGGGCTTGTCGCTCGCGCTCACGCCGTAACGCGCGAGCCAGCCGTCGAGATCGAAACGCATGCCGCCTTGCGCGCGCGGCGGCGCTTTCGCGGCGGTCTTCGTCATCGCCGCGGCCATACGCGGACGCGCCGCTTCGGTCGCGCGAAACAGCTGCTCGACGAACTGCTTGCGCGCAAGCAACGTCGAACTGTTGATCCACGCCGCGCCGCCGGGCCAGCCCTTCACATTAGGCGGATAAAACAGATTCTCGCCGAGCGCCGCCGAGGTACGCGCGAACGGCGCGGCGTCGCCATACGTCACGCCGAAGCGCCGAATCGTGCCGACGATGAACGTCACCGGCGAACTGACCAGCACGCCGCGATTGCGCTCGTCCCAGAACGCAGGCGTTAGCAGCAAGGCGCGCAACGCAGCGGAAATATCGTAACGACTCGCGCGAAAATGCGCCGCTATGTTGTCGAGCTGCGCGGCATCGGGCGTGTCGGACACGAACTCGCGCCACATTTTCGCCGTCACGAAATGCGCCGTCTGTGGCTCGCCGAGCAGAATGTCGAGCATCGCGTCGCCGTCGAACGAGCCGCTGTGGCCGAGCACGGTCTTCACGCCGTCGTCGTGCTGCGCGGGCCGCGAAACGAATTGCCCGGTATCGGGATCGACGGCCCAGCCCGTGTAGGCGCGCGCCGCCTCGGCGACGTCCTGCTGCGTGTACTGCCCTTCGCCGAGCGTGAACAGCTCCATCACCTCGCGCGCGAAGTTCTCGTTCGGCTTGCCCTTGCGATTGCTCGCGCCATCGAGATAGAGCAGCATCGCCGGATCTTTCGCCACCTCGTGCAGCATCGTCGCGAAATTGCCGAGCGCGTTGCGCCTCAGGAGCGAATTTTGCTGGGCCATCATCTGCGGCTCCGGCACCTTGTCCTGCCCTGACGTGAAATGGTTGTGCCAGAACAGCGTCATGCGCTCCGTGATCGGCGACGGCGTGACGAGCATCTCGCCCATCCACCACGCTCGCAGTTCGTCGTAATGCCGGCCGCGCGCGCGTTGTGCGTCGCGGCGCTGATCGGGCGTCCAGGCGCTGCGTTCGGCGCGCGTCGGCAGCGGATCGGCGCACCAGGCGGGCAGCGGCGTGACGGCGTCGGTGCGGGCGGTCGCCAGCACGCGGTCCACGGCTTCGGCGCGCGTGAGGCCGACGTAAGGCGCGAGATCGGCGCCGGCCGGTGCGAAGCCCGTGCGGATCAGCAGATGCCTCGCGTCGTCGGCGTCGAGCAGTTCGGTTTCGGCGGACGAAGCCTTGTCCGATGACGCCACGGATGCATGGCGATGCACGCGCGAAACATGTGACGCGTGGCGCGGCGGTTCGGGTTTCGTCGCGCTGATTGCGTCTGCGGTGGATTGCGCGGAAGCGCGTCGGGACCACGCGCCGAGCGCCGACGCAAACGTCAGCGTGAAGAACGCGGCGCGCGTGGCGGCAGGCTTATCCGTCGATCCTCGAACGGAGGCGCTGACGTCGACTGCATCGCTCGCGTCGCGCGCATGACTCACATCGCTGGCCGCGCGGCGCGGCGGGAACACCGGCAAGAAGCTTTTCATGGCGCCCTGGGTTTCGGGGGACGCGCAACGACCGGTCGAGCAGACCACCGGCACCGTTCACGCGCGAACCTGGTGAATGTACCGGCATAACGAGTGGAGCGGGCGCGCTGTTGACGAAGCGGACCGCTCAGGCGCAAACGATTTTGAAACGGAATTTTTCAGCGCCGCGAGAAGCGCGAAACGCACTGAATGGCCTGGCGGCAGGAGGCGGCAAGAAACGGAACGAAACAACAGGAAACCGCGGGAAACAACGCGTAACAGCTGAAAGGCAGCGAATGATGAAAGATGGGATCAGCGCGACAGCAACGGATGACGTGGCGGACAATACAACGCAACACGCGCGACGTGGCGAAATGCGTTTAGCGCTTGTAGAGTTCGCGGACGGCGTCTTCGATGTGCTGGCGCAGCAGGCGCCGCTCGTCGGGCGTCATGTGACCGTCACGGCGGCGCTGATCGAGATCGGGAGGAACGGCGTTGCGCTGATTGATGTCCGAAGCAGGACGAGGCGGCATGTCGTTGCGCACCCGACGAATGGGCGGCCTGCCGCCGTAGCGGGCCGCGCCGGGCCCGTCACCGAAGGGCTGGGCGCAAGCCGGCGCCGCATCCAATGCAGCCACGACGCCGCTGGCCAACGCCAGAGCAATCATGGTGTGGCGCATTGTCGGCCTGACCCCTCCCATCGTTTTTTTCCCTTCTTGACGCGGCAAACGGCTACCTCGATTGCATTGTTCGGACCCAGTTCAACACGGGCACTGGTTCAAAATCGAATGAAGTATCTACCGAATGGCCGCTCAACGTAAAGAAGTCTATCTGTCAGTGCTTGATGCCGTAGCACAGCACGGGTAAATTTTGTAACTGACTGTAACCCGTTAATCGGTGCAATCTCGCACTGCAACCCAATCGCGCTAAGATGCCAGGCATGGAAACCAAGAACCCGTCCAAAATTCTCGTGGTCGACGACGACCCCCGACTGCGTGACCTGCTGCGCCGCTACCTCGGCGAGCAGGGTTTCAACGTATACGTTGCGGAAAACGCCCCCGCCATGAACAAGCTGTGGGTGCGTGAACGCTTCGACCTGCTGGTGCTCGACCTGATGCTGCCAGGCGAAGACGGCCTGTCGATCTGCCGCCGCCTGCGCGGCAGCAACGACCGTACGCCTATCATCATGCTCACGGCCAAGGGCGAAGACGTCGACCGCATCGTCGGTCTCGAAATGGGCGCGGACGACTATCTGCCGAAGCCCTTCAATCCGCGCGAGCTGGTCGCCCGCATTCACGCCGTGCTGCGCCGCCAGGCGCCGTCCGAACTGCCGGGCGCGCCGTCGGAAACCACCGAGGTGTTCGAGTTCGGCGAATTCGCGCTGAACCTCGCCACCCGCACGCTCACCAAGGCCGGCCAGGAAATTCCGCTCACCACGGGCGAATTCTCCGTGCTCAAGGTGTTCGCGCGTCATCCGCGCCAGCCGCTCTCGCGCGAAAAGCTCATGGAGCTCGCACGCGGCCGCGAATACGAAGTGTTCGACCGCAGCCTCGACGTGCAGATCTCGCGTCTGCGCAAGCTGATCGAGCCCGATCCGGGCAGCCCGCGCTTCATCCAGACGGTCTGGGGCCTCGGCTACGTGTTCATCCCCGACGGCGCTGCCTGATACAGGATGGATGGCGTCTCATTGCCTGCACGACCTCTGTTGACGGGAAGGGTTCATGCGGATTGACCGGCGTCTGCTGACGCTTGCGTTCGGCGACCTGTTCTGGCGCACCTTCCTGCTGATCGCGCTTCTCATCGCGGTCAGTCTTGCGGCATGGTTCCAGAGCTTTCGCGTGATCGAGCGGGAGCCACGCGCCCAGCGCGTGGCGCTTCAGCTCGTCGCCGTGGTCAAGCTCACGCGCACCGCGCTCCTCTACTCCGATCCCGATCTGCGCCGCGCGCTGCTGCAGGATCTGGAGAGTAATGAGGGCGTGCGCGTGTATCCGCGCGAGACCACGGACAAATACAAGCTGCAGCCCGACGAATCGCTCAATCGTCTGATCGAGCACGACATCCGCGGCCGTCTTGGCGACGACACGGTGATCGCCCAGTCGGTCAACGACATCCCGGGCGTGTGGATCAGCTTCAAGATCGACGACGACGACTACTGGGTGGCGCTCGACCGCGACCAGCTCGACAACGTCACCGGCCTGCAGTGGGTCGGCTGGGGCATTTCCGCGCTCGCGCTGTCGCTGTTCGGCGCGGCGTTCATCACGAGTCTCGTGAACCGCCCGTTCGCGCGGCTCGCGATGTCCGCGCGCATGGTCGGCTCCGGCCAGTCGCCCTCGCCCTTGCCCGAAAGCGGCATGGGCGTGGCGGCGGAAACCAACCGCTCGTTCAACCAGATGGTGCGCGACCTCGAACAGCTAGAGGCCGATCGGGCGCTGATGCTCGCGGGCATCTCGCACGATCTGCGCACGCCGCTCGCGCGATTACGGCTGGAGACGGAGATGAGCCCGTCCGACCAGACGACGAAGGACGCGATGATCGACGACATCGAGCAGATGGACATGATCATCGGGCGCTTCCTCGACTATGCGCGGCCCGTGCAGCGCATGACCGAGCGCGTCGATCTGTCGGTGATCGCGAGCGAGATGGCGGCGCGCCTGGCCACCGAGGACGGCGTGCGCCTGATCACGCGTCTCGCGCCCACGGCCATGGTCGAAGCCGACGACACCGACATGCGCCGCATTGTCGGCAACCTGATCGAAAACGCGCGCAAATATGGTGCAAGCGATTCCGACGGCATTCCTCACATCATGCTGGAAACGCGGGTTTCGCACTCGCGCGTGGAGCTTTCGGTGGTCGACGAAGGCCCCGGCATTCCCGAGGATCAGCTGGCGCTCGTCACGCGGCCGTTCTATCGCGTCGACAGCGCCCGGACGCAGGCCAACGGCACCGGCCTCGGCATGGCCATCGTCCAGCGTCTCGTGAGCCGTTATCGCGGCGCGCTGCGTCTGCGCAACCGCGCGCCCGGCCCCGGCCTCGAAGTCACGATCGAGTTTCCGCTCGCCAAAGGCGCCTGAGGCGCTTTCTCCACACTTCTTCCTGTCGATTCACGCTCGTTGATTCGCGCCTGCACGGGCGCGGATCAACGCACGCGCGCGCCGCGGCGCACCGTCGCGGCACACACCGGCTTCCCCTGCCACAATCTGACGATGGGCCGCGCGCGTCATGCGCGCAGGCGTTCTTGCCCGTCTCGATCCAGGGGAGCAGCGACATGAAAACCATCGGCGACAAACTCGAAGCCTTCACCGTCACGGCCGCCAAACCGGGCTTCAATTTGCCGGAAGAAAACGGCGAATCGGCGTTTCAGGAAATCACCGAGCAGAGTTTCTCGGACAAGTGGAAAGTCATCTACTTCTATCCGAAGGATTTCACCGTGATCTGCCCGACCGAGATCGTCGCGTTCGCGCGGCTTCAGAAGGAATTCGAGGATCGCGAAACCGTGCTGCTCGGCGGCAGTTGCGACAACGAATACGTGAAGCTCGCGTGGCGGCGCGAGAACAAGGATCTCGACCGCCTGAACCACTATGCGTTCGGCGATGTGAAAGGCGAGCTGATCGATCAGCTCGGCATCCGCGACAAGGAAGCGGGCGTGGCGCTGCGCGCGACGTTCATCGTCGATCCGGACAACACGATCCAGTACGTGAGCGTCAACACGCTCAGCGTCGGGCGCAGCGCCGACGAAGTGCTGCGCGTGCTCGACGCGCTGCAAACCGGCGAGCTGTGCCCGAGCGGTCGCGAGGTGGGCGGCGCGACGCTCTGAGCGGCGTCGTCGGTTTGCCCGGGGTGGTCTCCAGCACTGAATCAGGTGGGGCCGGCGGCCGCACGCGCCGGCAGGCGTTCGCGGATCGCCCCGGCCAGCGGCTCCTTCCATTCGAGCACGCGCTTTTCCAGCAGACGCCACGACAGATGCGCGAGCAACACGGATAGCGCGAACTGCACGCCGAGCGCCAGCGCGTCCTGCGCGAGCGGCGGCAGGCCGAGCCGCGTATAGAGCACGGGCGCGTCGCCCAGACGCGACGGCACGAGATTGTGGAACAGATAGAAGCCGTAGCTGATCGTGCCGAGATACGCGAGCGGCTTCGCTTCGAGCGCAGCCACCAGCACGCTGTCCTGCGCGCGCACGATCCACAGAAACACCGCGCCCAGCGACATCGCCAAGCCGATATCGAGCAGACCCGGCAGCAGCGCGCGCTGCGTCGCTTCGCAGGTCTCGCAGTCGGCGCGCGCGAACGCGAACACCGCGAGGCTCGCGAACGCCAGCGCGAACCATGCCGCGCGCGGCACCGGACCGTCGATCAGCACACGCTCGCCGCCGATCGCAAGCGCGCCGCCCAGCGCGAGCAGCGCGAAATTCCACGGCGAAAACGCGTAAACCAGCGGCTCGATCGCACCCGTCGCGTAAAGCGCCAGATGCGCGAGCGCAGCCGCCCCGATCATGCCGATACAGATTCCCAGATGCCGCGACGCGCGCGTGAACAACAGCACGAACGGCGCGATCAGATAGAACTGCTGCTCGACCGCGAGACTCCAGAAATGCGAGACCGTGCCGGGCCAGCCGTCGTGCACCACGCCGATCCAGAAATTAGACAGGAATACGAAATGCCACGCGAGGCCGAGTTCGACATCGCGCTGATAGAACCATGCGTGCGCGATCGTCAACGCGATCAGCAGCAAGTAATAAACCGGAAAAATCCGCAGCGCGCGCTTCACGAAAAATACATACAGCACGGCGTCGCGACGCGCGCCCTGCCCTTCGACGCGCAGCCGGTTGCGATGCAGCTCACCGATGATCAGATAGCCGCTGATCAGAAAGAAAAGCCACACACCGATCTTGCCCGCGTCAATCGCATCGAGATGCGCCTTGTGCGAGAGGAACACCAGCATCACGGCCAGCGCCCGGAGACCGTCGAGGCCTTTCACGCGTCTTTCGAGTACCGTCATTGCCCTTTCCGTTTCCGGTTACGCCATCAGCATAAGGCGACAAAAACGAAAAGTAATCGGCAAGAAAAGCACGGGGCGATGATTGCAGATGCAACCACCGCCCCGGATGCGCAGCAGGCACGCGGCCTGCGCATGCAGTTGAACGCTTTCGCGGCACGACGCTTGCGCAGCGTGACTCAAGCGTGTGCGCCGTTCAGAAAAGCCCTTGTTTCAAGGGGTCAAACAGCGACTCAAGCGTTTCAAGCGCGCGTGAGCAGCACCGCCGCTTGCGCTTCGATACCTTCGCTGCGGCCGAGATAGCCGAGCTTCTCATTGGTTTTTGCCTTCACGTTTACGCGATCGAGCGGCAGATTGAGATCTTCCGCGATGCACGCGCGCATGGCGTCGATATGCGGCGAAAGCTTGGGTGCCTGGGCGATCACCGTGCTGTCGACGTTCACGAGCTTGAAACCCGCTTCTTCCACGCGACGCAGGCATTCGCGCAGCAGCACGCGGCTGTTCGCGCCGTAGAACTGCTTGTCGGTGTCGGGGAAATGACGGCCGATGTCGCCGAGCGCGGCGGCGCCGAACAGCGCATCGGTGATGGCGTGCAGCAGCACGTCGGCGTCCGAGTGGCCGAGCAGGCCGCGATCGTACGGCACGGTCACGCCGCCGATCACGAGCGGGCGTCCCGGGACCAGTGCGTGCACGTCGTAGCCTTGTCCGATTCTGATATCCATGTGTGTTTCCGTGTGGTGAGGCGCGGCGCGCCGTCAGGCGCCCGCAGGCCGGTTGCTGCTGTGACTGAGGATAGCTTCGGCGAGCGCGAAGTCTTCGGGGTACGTCACCTTGAAGTTGCGCAAGCTGCCCTGCACGAGGCGCGGCGAATGGCCGAGCCATTCGATCGCGCTGGCTTCGTCGGTGAGATCGTGGCCGTCCTGCTGCGCGCGCTCGATAGCGGTGCGCAGCATGCCGATGCGGAACATCTGCGGCGTCTGCGCCTGCCAGAGTCCGTCGCGCGATTCGGTGCGCTCGATACGCGGGCCGCCCGGCACGTGATGGGGCGCGACGCGCTTGAGCGTGTCGGCGACCGGCAGCGCCATGATGCCGCCGACCGGATCGTCCTTGAGCGCCTCGACGAGCGAGCGGATCAGCGCGGGCGTGATGCCGGGGCGCGCGGCGTCGTGCACGAGCACCCAGTCGTCGTCGGTGGCGCCGAACTCTTCGAGCGCGGCGAGTCCGTTGAACACCGACGCCTGGCGCGACGCCCCGCCGTTACGGCGCACGGCGAAGCGCAGGCCGCTGAAGCGGCGGGCGTCGAAATGGGTATCGTCAGGGGAAATCACCACCAGCGTCTGGGTGAACTCGGAGCAGGCATCGAAGGCGGCCAGCGTATAGTGCAGGAGTTCGCGTCCGGCGACCATTCGATATTGTTTGGGCATGGCCGATCCCGAACGGCTGCCGGTTCCGGCGCAGGGGATCAAGGCAAAAAGGCGTGAGGTCACGGTGTCGCGAGCCGCATGAGTCAAAGTAAAGGACGGATTTTATAATAGGTCCTTTGTCCGCACGGCCATCGCCCGCAATCTGCACGCGCGCGGCGGCCTGGCGGGCGCGACGGCAGCCCTTCGAAAGCGACGTGCAGACGACGTGCGGGCCGCGCCGGCGCCCGATGCGAGCCGCCCGCATGCGGCCCGCAGCGGGCCTTGGCGCGCGCGCGAACCTTACGCTAACGTTACGATTAACTGTCAACCCCGGATCGCATGCTCTCCGCCTCGCGCGCGCCCGTGACTTTTTTTGGAGTCCGGCCCGCATCGCGAAGCCAACCTGTTGCCTCTATGTCCGATATCGCCGCATCCTCGCAGTCACCGTCCACGTCTTCGTCACCGGTTGCCGTCGTCAAGCCCGGGCAGCGCTTCTCGTTCGACGGCACCCACGGTTCGTCCGACGCGCTGCTGATCGCCCGCTACCGCGAAGCCTCCCGCGCCAGCGCGCCGCTCCTCGCCGTGATCTGCGCGAGCGCCGTCGACGCCCAGCGCCTCGCGCAGGAAATCCCGTTCTTCGCGCCCGAGGCGCGCGTGCGCCTGCTGCCCGACTGGGAAACGCTGCCGTACGACACGTTCTCGCCGCACCAGGATCTCGTCTCCGAGCGCCTCGCGACGCTGCACGACCTCGGCGAAGGCCGTTGCGACATCCTGCTCGTGCCGGCCACGACGGCGCTCTATCGCATGCCGCCCGCCTCGTTCCTCGCGGCCTACACGTTTTCGTTCACCCAGGGCGAGCGCCTCGACGAAGCGAAGCTCAAGTCGCAACTGACGCTGGCGGGCTACGAGCACGTGAGCCAGGTCGTGCGGCCCGGCGAATACTGCGTGCGCGGCTCGCTGATCGACCTGTTCCCGATGGGTTCGCCGCTCCCGTACCGAATCGATCTGTTCGACGATCAGGTGGATTCGATCCGCGCGTTCGATCCGGACAGCCAGCGCAGCCTCTATCCGGTCAAGGACGTGCGCCTGCTGCCGGGCCGCGAGTTTCCGTTCGACGAAGCCTCGCGCACGGCGTTTCGCAGCCGCTGGCGCGAAGTGTTCGAAGGCGATCCGAGCCGCGCGACGATCTACAAGGACATCGGCAACGGCGTGCCTTCGGCGGGCATCGAATACTATCTGCCGCTCTTTTTCGAAGAGACGGCCACGCTGTTCCACTATCTGCCGTCGAACGCGCAACTGGTGTTTTCCGGCGATCTGGAAGCCTCGATCCGCCGCTTCACCGCCGACACGAAGCAGCGCCACAATTTCCTGTCGCACGATCGCGAGCGGCCGATTCTCGAACCGCACCGGCTGTTTCTGAGCGACGAGGACTTCTTCACGCTCGCCAAACCGTTCAGCCGCCTCGTGCTGCCCGCCGCGAGCGCGGGCGGCTGGGCCGTGCCGCTGCCGACGCTGGCGATCGACCGTCACGCCGACGACCCGCTCGCGACGCTGCGCAGTTATCTCGACACCACGAAAAACCGCGTGCTGTTCGCGGTGGAATCGGCGGGCCGCCGCGAAACCATCGCGCAACTGCTCGCCGACAATCACCTGCGCCCCACCTCGGCGGACAGCTACGCGAGCTGGCTCGAAAGCGACGAGCGCTTCGTGCTCGGCGTCGCGCCGCTGTCGACCGGCTTCGCGCTGCCCGGCGAGCAACTCGCCGTCATCACCGAAACGGAGCTGTACGGTCCGCTCGCGCGCCGCGCGGGACGCCGCCGCCAGGAACAGGCGAGCAACGTCGATTCGATGGTGCGCGACCTCTCCGAGCTGAAAGTGGGCGATCCGGTCGTGCACGCGCAGCACGGCATCGGCCGCTATCACGGTCTCGTGACGATGGACCTCGGCGAAGGCGACACCGAGTTCCTGCACCTCGAATACGCGAACGCGAGCAAGCTCTACGTGCCGGTGTCGCAACTGCACGTGATCTCGCGCTACAGCGGCGCCGATCCGGACAGCGCGCCGCTGCACGCGCTCGGCTCGGGTCAGTGGGAAAAGGCGCGCCGCAAGGCCGCGCAGCAGATCCGCGACACCGCCGCCGAGCTGCTCAACCTCTACGCGCGCCGCGCCGCGCGCGAGGGCCACGCGTTCGCGCTCGAACCGCGCGACTACGTGAAATTCGCGGAAAGCTTCGGCTTCGAGGAAACGCCCGACCAGGCCGCCGCCATCGCCGCCGTGATCGGCGACATGACGAGCGGCAAGCCGATGGACCGCCTCGTCTGCGGCGACGTCGGTTTCGGCAAGACCGAAGTCGCGCTGCGCGCCGCCTTCATCGCCGTGATGGGCGGCAAGCAGGTGGCGATCCTTTCGCCCACCACGCTGCTCGCGGAACAGCATACGCAAACCTTCACCGACCGCTTTTCCGAATGGCCCGTGCGCATCGCCGAACTCTCGCGTTTCAAGAGCGCGAAGGAAGTGTCGAGCGCGATCCAGCAGATCAACGACGGCAGCGTGGACATCGTGATCGGCACGCACAAGCTGCTCTCGTCGGACGTGCAGTTCAAGCGGCTCGGGCTCGTCATCATCGACGAGGAACACCGTTTCGGCGTGCGCCAGAAGGAAGCGCTCAAGGCGCTGCGCGCCGAAGTCGACGTGCTCACGCTGACCGCCACGCCGATCCCGCGCACGCTCGGCATGGCGCTCGAAGGACTGCGCGACTTCTCCGTGATCGCGACGGCGCCGCAAAAACGTCTGGCGATCAAGACCTTCGTGCGCCGCGAGGAAGACAGCGTGATTCGCGAGGCGATGCTGCGCGAACTCAAGCGCGGCGGCCAGGTGTACTTCCTGCATAACGAAGTCGAGACCATCGAAAACCGCCGCGCGATGCTCGAAGCGCTGGTGCCCGAAGCGCGCATCGCCGTGGCGCACGGCCAGATGCATGAACGCGAGCTCGAAACCGTGATGCGCGATTTCGTGGCGCAGCGCGCGAACGTGCTGCTCTGCACGACCATCATCGAGACCGGCATCGACGTGCCGAGCGCGAACACGATCCTGATCCACCGCTCCGACAAATTCGGCCTCGCGCAGCTTCACCAGTTGCGCGGCCGCGTCGGGCGCTCGCATCACCAGGCGTACGCGTATCTGCTCGTGCACGATCCGCAGGGCCTCACGAAGCAGGCGCAGCGCCGCCTCGAAGCGATCCAGCAGATGGAGGAACTCGGCTCAGGCTTCTATCTGGCGATGCACGATCTGGAGATTCGCGGCACCGGCGAAGTGCTCGGCGACAAGCAATCGGGCGAGATTCAGGAAATCGGCTTCCAGCTTTATACGGACATGCTCAACGACGCCGTGAAGGCGCTCAAGGACGGCCGCGAGCCCGATCTCAACGCGCCGCTCGCGGCGACCACCGAGATCAATCTGCACGCGCCCGCGATCCTGCCCGCCGATTATTGCGGCGACGTGCAGGAGCGTCTGTCGCTCTACAAGCGCCTCGCGAACTGCGAGCACGACGATTCGATCGACGGCATTCAGGAAGAGCTGATCGACCGTTTCGGCAAGATGCCGCCGCAGGCGCAGGCGCTGATCGAGACGCATCGTCTGCGACTGGCCGCCAAGCCGCTCGGCATTACGAAGATCGACGCGGGCGAGGCGGTGATCGGCCTGCAGTTCGTGCCGAATCCGCCCGTGGACGCGATGCGCATCATCGAGATGGTGCAGAAGCACAAGCACGTGAAGCTCGCGGGCCAGGACAAGCTGCGCATCGAAACGCGCAGCCCCGACCTCGCGGTGCGCGTGGCGACGGTGAAGGAAACGCTGCGGGCGCTCGGCGCGCCGTCGCGGGCCTGAGCGGCGGGCGCGGCGCGCGCAAATGCGCTTAGACGCGTGATGGTTTTTGCGGCGCCCGCGCTCGCGGCCAGCGCGGGCGCGACATGCTGCGCTGCGCCATCCCTTCTCTTTATCGGCACGGGGCCGCTTTTCCCGGCCGCTGCCGGGCTCCGCCGGGCTCCTTAGCTTGCGGGATTCTTTTTGGGTAAGATGGAATCCACAGCAAGCCGGAGCCCACCATGACCATCGCCGCTGAATCAGCGCAGTCTTCCTCGTCGTCTGCAACGTCCGCAGCATCGTCCGCCGATCTTCCCGCCTCGCTTCCCTGGGTCACCCGCCTCGTGTCGATGGACACGGTCAGCCGCCATCCGAATCTCGGCCTGATCGAGACCGTGCGCGACGACCTGCGCGCGCGCGGCATCGAATCGACGCTCACCTACGGCCGCGACGGCAAATGGGCGAATCTGTTCGCCACGCTGCCCGCGCACGACGGCTCGACGAACGGCGGCATCGTGCTGTCCGGCCACACCGACGTGGTGCCCGTCGACGGCCAGAAATGGGACAGCGATCCGTTCAAGCCCGAGATTCGCGACGGCCTGCTTTATGGACGCGGCACCTGCGACATGAAAGGCTTTATCGGCGCGGCGCTCGCGCTCGTGCCCGAGATCCAGCAGACGAAGCTCGCCAAACCGCTGCACCTCGCGCTCTCGTTCGACGAGGAAGTGGGCTGCGTGGGCGCGCCGCTGATGATCGAGGAACTCGTGAAGCGCGGCGTGAAGCCCGAAGGCTGCATCGTCGGCGAACCGACCAGCATGCGGCCGATCGTGGCGCACAAGGGCATCAACGCGTATCAGTGCTGCGTGCGCGGTCACGCGGCGCATTCGTCGCTGACGCCGCGCGGTCTCAATGCGATCGAGTACGCGGCGCGCCTGATTTGCTATATCCGCGACATGGCCGACGCTTTTCGCGCCAACGGTCCGTTCGACGAGCTCTACGACGTGCCCTTCACGACCGCGCAGACCAGCACGATCGAAGGCGGCAACGCGATCAACACGGTTCCCGCCGAATGCCGCTTCGCGTTCGAGTTCCGCAATCTGCCGACGCTCGACCCCGACGCGATCTTCGCGCGCATCGAGCAATACGCGCGCGAAACCCTCGTGCCGAAGATGCAGCGCGAAAACCCGGCGGGCGCGATCGAGTTCATGAAGATCGCCGCCGCGCCCGGTCTCGACGACACCGAGCAGGCCGCCGTCACGCAACTCGTGCGCGCCCTCACCGCCGACCAGTCGCGCCGCAAGGTGGCCTACGGCACCGAGGCGGGCCTGTTCGCGCGCGCGGGCATTCCGAGCGTGGTGTGCGGTCCCGGCGACATCGAGCAGGCGCACAAACCGAACGAGTACGTCTCGCTCGCGCAACTGGCGGCGTGCGAAGGTTTCCTGCGCAAGCTGGTGCGCGGCCTCTCCGTCGACGCGCGCGTGCAATAACGGGCGCGCCCGCCGCTTACGCGAGAGAGCCGAGACGAGAGACGAGACGAGACACGCGCCCATGTCCACCGCCACGCCGCTGCCCACCGACCGCACCATCGACGGCGAAGCCATTCCCTCGCTCGACGAGATCGCCTCGCAGCACTTCGCGCTCACGCCGTGGGTGCTGCGCACGCCCGTGTTCGACCGCCACGATCTGCCGTCGCTCGACGGCACTTTCGTCAACTTCAAGTTCGAACTGCTGCAGGAAAGCGGCAGTTTCAAGGTACGCGGCGCGTTCACGCATCTGCTCGCGCTCGACGCCGCGCAACGCAGCGCGGGCGTGACCTGCGTGTCGGGCGGCAATCATGCGATCGCCGTCGCGTACGCGGCGAAGCGTCTGGGCATCAGCGCGAAGGTCGTGCTGTTTCGCACCGCGAGCGAGGCGCGCGTGGCGCAGTGCCGGGACCTCGGCGCGGAGATCGTGCGCGCGAACGACAGCAACGAGGCGTTCGAGATCGTGCGCCGCGTGGAAGCCGAGGAAGGCCGCTATTTCGTGCATCCATTCAACGGTTTTCGCACGGTGCTCGGCACCGCGACGCTCGGCTACGAATGGGCGACGCAGGCGCCCGACCTCGACGCCGTGATCGTGCCGATCGGCGGCGGCGGACTCGCGGCGGGCGTGGCCACGGCGCTGCGGCTCGCGAATCCGCGCGTGCGCGTGTACGGCGTGGAGCCCGAAGGCGCCGACGTGATGAGCCGCAGCTTCGCCGCCAACCACACGGTGCGCATGACCGAGATGCATTCGATCGCCGATTCGCTGATGTCGCCGCATACGGAGGACTACAGCTACACGCTGTGCCGGCGTCACCTCGAACGCATCGTCACGGTCTCCGACGACGCCTTGCGCGCCGCCATGCGCCGCCTCTTCGACGAATTGAAGCTGGCGGTCGAACCGGCCGGCGCGACGGCGCTCGCGGGCCTCTACGGCCCGTTGCGCGAGACGCTGCAAGGCAAGCGCGTGGGCGTCCTGCTGTGCGGCACCAACACCGATCCGCAGCGTTTTCACGAGCAGATCGCCCTCGCGCGCTAAGTCCGCCGGGCGAAAACGGTCCGGGCACGCTGCGTGCATTACCGCACTCCGCGTGACGCCCGCAAGCAGACGAATGTCAGGAACTGTCAAATTGCTACCGCATAGCGGGACCGTTCGCTATCATTGCGCCAACGCGTCGTTATATCCCCAGGCCTGTGCCGCCCCGTCCAGAGGAGAGCCCGCTCATGAGCATGATTAAGGAATTCAAGGAATTTGCCGTCAAAGGCAACGTGATGGATCTCGCCGTCGGCGTGATCATCGGCGGTGCGTTTTCGAGCATCGTCAATTCGGTCGTGAAAGACCTCATCATGCCGGTGATCGGCGTCGTCACCGGCGGCCTCGATTTCTCGAACATGTTCGTGCGTCTCGGGCATATTCCCGCGACCTACAAAGGCAATCCCGATTCGTATAAAGATCTGCAAACCGCGGGCGTGGCCGTGTTCGGCTACGGCTCCTTCATCACGGTGCTGATCAACTTCATCATTCTGGCTTTCATCATCTTTCTGATGGTGAAGTTCATCAACAAGCTGCGCCAGCCGGAAGCGGCCGCGCCGGCCGAACCGCCGCCCACGCCGGAAGACGTGCTGCTGCTGCGCGAGATCCGCGATTCGCTGAAAAATACGCCGCGCTGAACGTACGCCGCTTGAGGCGGCTTGAGCCCGCTTGAGTCCGCTGCACGCGGCTTCACGTCGATTCACGCTCACACAACCCGCGTCGCCGTCATGGCACGCGGGTTGTGTTTTTATTGGCCGCCGGTTGTGTTGTTTGCGCTGTTCGCGCCGGTTGAGCGATGCACAACGGCCTCCTCGATCAGCCGTTCGAGCTGCTCGAAGTTGACCGGTTTCGTGAGATGCGCGGTGAAGCCCGCGTCGAGGCTGCGGCGCACGTCGTCGTCGGTGCCGAAGCCGGTCAGCGCGATCGCGGGCGCCGCCGACTCCTTGCGGAACGCGCGGATGAAGTCGATGCCCGAGCCGTCCGGCAAACCGATATCGCTAACCACCAGATCGAAGCGCCGCGTGGCCGTAAGCGCGAGCGCGCCCGCCACGCTGACCGCCACCGCCACTTCGTGACCGAGCGCGCGGATCAATTGCGACATGACCTCCGCCGTGTCCTCGTGATCCTCGATCAGCAGGATGTCGAGCGCGCCCGCGTGATGCGCGTCGCCGCGCTCCGCCTGACGCGCCGCGGCCTCACTCGGCGCCGCCGTCGGCAGCACGATCGTGAACGTCGCGCCGCAATGCGTGCCCGGACTCATCGCGCAGACCGTGCCGCCATGCGCCTCGGTCAGCGCCTTCGTGACGGCCAGCCCGAGACCGAGCCCGCCGAACTGCCGCGTCATGTTGTGGCTGCCTTGCTCGAACGCGTGAAAGAGCTTGCCGATCTGCTCGGGCGCGATGCCGATGCCGGTGTCCTCCACCTCGATCACCACATGCATGCGCTCGTCGCGCGTGCGCACGAAAATGTGGCCGCCGTCGGGTGTGAACTTCGCCGCGTTGCGTACGAGGTTCCAGAGCATCTGCTGCATGCGCGCGCGGTCGCCGCTCACGTAATGATGCTGCGCGCGCAATTCCACATGCACGTCCTGCTGCTTGATCTGGATTTCGCTATGGAACAGATCGAGCACGGCGTCGATCACTTCATGCACATCGACGACATCGAGCGCGAGGCTCAGCTTGCCGTTCGCCACGCGCGTGAGATCGAGCAGATCGTCGATCAGACGCGCCTCGAGTTCGATGTTGCGGCGAATCATCAGCACGCCCGTGCGCGCGGCGTCGGGCAAGCCCGGAATCTGTTCGAGCAGACGCGTGCCGGCCAGCACCGGCGTGAGCGGCGTGCGCAATTCGTGCGACAGCATCGCCAGAAAACGATCCTTCGCGCGATTGGCCTCTTCGGCCGCCTGACGCGCCGCCTGCTCCGAGGCCAGCAACTGGTCGCGTTCCTCGTTGTATTCGCGCTGCGCGTGAATGTCCGTGCAACTGCCGAACCATTTGTTGATGCCGCCGCGCGGATCGCGCATCGCCACGATGCGCACATCGAACCAGCGATACGCGCCGTCGTAGCGGCGAATGCGCAGCTCGTGCCGGTATTCGCCGTTGTCGCTGCGGATCGCCTTGAGCCAGGCGTTGCCGATGGCTTCGCGGTCGTCGGGATGCACGGCATCGAGCCAGGCGAGCGCGTGCGAGGCGCTCGCGTCGAGACCCGTGTACTCGCACCACTGCTTCGAGAGGAAGTCGCAGTCGCCGTTGGCATCGCAGGTGAAAACAAGGTGTGGCAATGCTTCGGAGAGCGTACGGTAATGCGCTTCGCGGTCGCGCAGCAACAGCGCCTGATCGGAGTCGCGTTGCAGCGCGACCTGCGAAAGCACACGCGCGACGGCTTCGGGCAGATAGTCGAGATAGTCGCCGGATTTCGGCACCACGTCGGAGACGCCCGCGCGCAAGGCCGCGATCACGCGCGATTCGTCGGTGAATCCAGTCACGAGGATGGCCGGCACGCGCACGTCGTCGGCGCGCAGACGGCGGAAGAAGTCGAGGCCGGTTTCCGCGCCGTCGAGCTGATAGTCGAGCACGAGCACGTCGGGCGTGCGCGCCGCGAGCACGTCGCGCGCGTCGCCGACGCTCGTGCAGGTATCGACGCGCGCGCCGGCGCGCACCAGCGATTTGCGCGCGAGGCGCAGTATGCCTTCATCATCGTCGACGACGAGCACATGCGCGCCCGTCAATATCGTTGCTTCGTCGTTCATGCGCGTCGCGGTCCTTGGAACAGTCTCCAGCTTGTCATCCCCCAACTCCCATCAGGCGCGCGGAAAACGATGCCCCGGCGGCAGCTTCACGACCTGCAGGAAAAACCCGAGCCGGCGCACCGCCTCGATAAAGGCGTCGTACTCGACGGGCTTCGTGATGTAGACGTTGCAGCCCAGTTCGTAGCAGCGCTCGATCTCGCGCGGATCGTCGGTGGTCGTGAGCACGATCACGGGCACCGACGCCGTCGACGGATCGGCCTTCAGACGCCGCAGCACCTCGAAGCCGTCGACGCGCGGCATCCGCAGATCGAGCAGCACGACGAAATTCGCCAGCGCCTCGCGCGACGGATAGCCCGCCGCTTCGCCCTCGGGCGCGCCGAAGAAATAATCGATCGCTTCCTGGCCGTCGCGAAACCGCAGAAAGTCGTTCGACACGCCCGAGCGACGCAGGTTGCGCTCGACCAGCGTGGCGTGGCCGTCGTCGTCCTCGACCAGCACGATGCTCACGCGCTCGCCCGGCAAGGTCACGCGCGGCTGCGCGCGCGACGGCCGCGACTCGGCCGGTGCAGCGGATGCCGCGGCCGCATCCGAAGCCGGCGTGGCGGCCGGATTGTCCGCCGGCGATGTTGCCGCCTCCGTCGTCGATGTCGATGCCGACGACGCTCCTGCCCCCGTCTGATCCCCGCGTGCCATCCCGCTCTCCACCGTTTTCTGATGCGTTTTCGATTGAAACGTCTTTTGAAGCGTCGATTTTGCTACTGTTTTTTCCGGGCGCCTGGTGAACCGCGTATCGCTCGATCCCTGGCGCTCAACCCTGCTCAAACGCGCTCATGCCTGTCGCATCGGCGCATCGGGCAGCGCGATGAAGAAGGTCGAACCCGCGCCTTCCGTCGACTCGACCCACAAGCGCCCGCCATGCCGTTCGGCGATGCGGCGCGCGAGCGCGAGCCCGGTTCCCTGACCCGCCGATTCTCCACCATGCAGACGCTGAAAAGCGCGAAAAAGCTTCGGCAGATACGCGGCCGGAATGCCGACGCCATTGTCGCGCACATAGTAGGTTCGCGTGTGTCCGCCGGGCATGCGCGACGCATCACGTGCGCCGTCCACGCTGGCTTCGGCCCATTTTTCCGCGTTATTTTCGAACATCGGCGCGAGCGCGCCGTCGCCTTCATCCACCGCATCGATCGCGTCGACCGCGCCGATTTCCACCTGACCGGGCCGCGCCGGATCGAGATGCCGCAGCGCGTTATCGATCAGGTTGCCGAAGATTTCCTCGAGCGCCGCCGGATCGCCCCACGCGGGCGGCAAATCGAG
>NZ_JAAGPN010000071.1:0-37000 GCF_017104805.1 Paraburkholderia sp. Ac-20347
TCCCAGTTCCGAGGCGAGCTTGAGCGCGCCGAGCGTGCGTTCGCGGATCGCGTCGGGCAGGCGCTGCAGCTTCGGCGTTTCGACGTAGACGGCAATCCAGTCGGCCTTGAGACTCGCGGCGAGGCGCGCCGCCGCGCGCACCAGCGCGGGCGCTTCCGGCCCCGGCCCGACGCACACGAGCAGCCGCTCGCGCGCCTGCCAGACGTGCTGGATCGAGCGGTCGGCGCGGTACTCGTGCATCTGCGCATCGACGCGGTCGGCCGTGCGGCGCAGCGCCAGTTCGCGCAGCGCGATCAGATTGCCCTTGCGAAAAAAGTTGCGCACCGCGCGTTCGGCCTGCGCGGGCAGATACACCTTGCCGTCGCGCATGCGGTCGAGCAGTTCCTCGGCGGGGAGGTCGACCAGCGTGACTTCGTCGGCGCCGTCGAACACGCGGTCGGGCACCGTCTCCCAGACGCGGATGCCAGTGATCTGCCCCACCACGTCGTTGAGGCTTTCGAGGTGCTGCACGTTGACGGTCGTATAGACGTCGATGCCCGCGTCGAGCAGCTCGTAGACGTCCTGCCAGCGCTTCAGATGGCGCGCGCCCGGCACGTTCGAATGCGCGAGCTCGTCGACCAGCACGAGTTGCGGCTTGCGCGCGAGCGCGGCGTCGAGATCGAATTCGTCGAGCATGCGGCCGCGATACGCGAGGCGCTGGCGCGGCATCACGTCGAGGCCACTGGTGAGCGCGGCGGTTTCGCTGCGCCCATGCGTTTCGACGATGCCGACCACCACGTCCACGCCTTCGTCGGCGCGGCGTCGCGCGGCTTGCAGCATCGCGTAAGTCTTGCCGACGCCCGCCGACGCGCCGAAGAAAATCTTCAGCTTGCCGCGGCGGCGTTTTTCTTCATCGCGTTGCAGCCGGTCGAGGAGTTCGTCGGGATCGGGACGGTTCATGCGGATTTCGCGTTATGTGTTTCGCGTGTTTTGCGCAGTGGGGTGATTCGCACCCGGTGCGGGTCGGCAAGCGCCGGAACGCCATCGCCGATCGTCTCACCGTGGCGCCGAAATGGCAAACCGCACGCCGCGCGAAAGGCGGCGTGCGGTGCCCATCCAGCCTGCGAGGCTGACCCGTTCAGCGGATTCAGCTCACTTCCTTGCCGTCGAGCGCGAGGTTCAGCTCCAGCACGTTCACGCGCGGCTCGCCGAGCACGCCGAACTGGCGGCCCTTGGTGTAGCGGTCCACGAGCGCCTGCACGTCGCCGGCGCTCAAATGGCGCGCCTTCGCCACGCGCGCGACCTGATACGTGGCGGCCGCCGGCGAGATCTCCGGATCGAGACCGCTCGCCGACGAGGTCACGAGATCGGCGGGAATCGGCTGCGAGACGTCGGTGCCCGCAGCCTTGAGCGCGTCGATGCGGCCTTTGACTTCATCGGCGAGCGCCGGGTTGGTCGGGCCCAGGTTCGAACCGCCGGAACCCTGCGCGTTGTACGGCATCGGCGAAGTGGCCGAGAGGCGGCCCCAGAAATACTGGGGCGCGTCGAACTGCTGGCCGATCAGCTCGCTGCCGACCACCTTGCCGTCGACTTCGACGAGGCTGCCGTTGACCTGGCGGTGGAACACGGTCTGCCCGAACGCGGTCATCACGGCCGGATAGACGAGCCCGGTGATCGCCGTGAGCACGGCGAAGATCACGATCAGAGGACGAAACTGCGATTTCATTTTGGCTTCCTGTTCAATTGCAAAGCGCATTTGCAAGGCGCACCTCAAACCCAGCCGAACGCCGCGAGCACCATGTCGATCAGCTTGATGCCGACGAACGGCACCAGAATCCCACCGAGCCCGTAGACCAGCAGATTGCGGCGCAGCAGGATCGCCGCGCCGAGCGGCCGGTACTTCACGCCTTTAAGCGCGAGCGGAATCAGCAGCACGATGATCAGCGCGTTGAAGATCACCGCCGAGAGAATCGCGGACGCCGGCGTCGCGAGATGCATCACGTTGAGCGCGTTCAGTTGCGGATACGTGGTGGCGAACGCCGCCGGAATGATCGCGAAGTACTTGGCGACGTCGTTGGCGATCGAGAAGGTCGTGAGCGAGCCGCGCGTCATCAGCATCTGCTTGCCGATCTCGACGATCTCGATGAGCTTGGTCGGATTCGAATCCAGATCGACCATGTTGCCCGCTTCCTTCGCGGCCTGCGTGCCGGTGTTCATCGCCACGGCGACGTCGGCCTGCGCGAGCGCCGGCGCGTCGTTGGTGCCGTCGCCGGTCATCGCCACGAGCTTGCCTTGCGCCTGATGCTCGCGAATCGTCGCCAGCTTGGTTTCCGGCGTGGCTTGCGCGAGGAAGTCGTCCACGCCCGCTTCGGCGGCGATCGCGGCGGCAGTCAGGCGGTTGTCGCCCGTCACCATCACGGTCTTGATGCCCATCTTGCGCAGCTCGGCGAAGCGCTCCTTGATGCCGCCCTTCACCACGTCCTTCAACTCGATCACGCCCAGCACGCGCGCGTCGTCGCCGTGACGCTCGGCCACGACGAGCGGCGTGCTGCCGCGCCGCGCGACTTCATCCACGGCCGTGTTCACTTCCGACGGGAAGCGGCCGCCGTGCTGCTCGACATAGCTCTTCACCGCGTCGGCGGCGCCCTTGCGGATCTCGCGGCCCGGCAGGTCCACGCCGCTCATGCGCGTCTGCGCGCTGAACGCGAGGAACACGGCCTGGAGCGCGTGCATGTCGCGCTGGCGAATGTTGAAGCGCTGCTTCGCGAGCACGACGATGCTGCGGCCCTCGGGCGTTTCGTCGGCGAGCGAGGCCAGTTGCGCGGCGTCCGCGAGCGCTTCTTCGTTCACGCCCGGCGCGGCCACGAAAGCCGACGCCTGACGGTTGCCGAGCGTGATCGTGCCGGTCTTGTCGAGCAGCAGCACGTCGACGTCGCCGGCCGCTTCCACGGCGCGGCCCGAAGTGGCGATCACGTTGGCCTGCATCATGCGGCTCATGCCCGCCACGCCGATCGCCGAGAGCAACCCGCCGATGGTCGTCGGAATCAGGCAGACGAGCAGCGCGGTCAGCGCCGTGATCGTCACCACGTGGCCCATCTTCGCGGCTTCGACCGAGAACATCGAGAACGGCAGCAGCGTCGCGGTGGCGAGCAGCAGCACGAGCGTCAGCGCAACCAGCAGGATCGTCAGCGCGATTTCGTTCGGCGTTTTCTGGCGCTTCGCGCCTTCGACCATCGCGATCATGCGGTCGAGAAAGGCCTCGCCCGGATTCGCCGTGACGCGCACGACGATCCAGTCGGACAGCACGCGCGTGCCGCCCGTGACCGACGAAAAGTCGCCGCCCGACTCGCGGATCACCGGCGCGGATTCGCCCGTGATCGCCGATTCGTCGACCGAGGCCACGCCTTCGATCACCTCGCCGTCGGCGGGAATCGTGTCGCCGGTTTCGACCAGCACCACGTCGCCCTTGCGCAGATCGGTGGCGGTCGTGATGCGGATCGGCGCCTTCGGATGCGGCTCGTTGAGCTTCTTCGCCATCACGTCGCGCTTGGCCTGACGCAGCGAGGCGGCCTGCGCCTTCGAGCGCCCTTCGGCGAGCGCTTCGGCGAAGTTCGCGAACAGCACCGTGAACCAGAGCCACAGCGCGACCGCGAGAATGAAGCCCGCGGGCGCTTCGGCCTGCCCCATCAGCGCCGCGATCCAGAGGATCGTCGTGAGCACGCTGCCCACGTAGACGCAGAACATCACCGGGTTGCGCAACTGGGTGCGCGGATTGAGTTTCCTGAACGAGTCCACGATGGCCGGACGCACCAGCGCCGGATCGAACATGGACCGTGTTGCACTATGTTGTGTCATTTCGAAAGATCCCCGTTCAATGCACGCCGAGCATGATCAGATGCTCGACACCCGGACCGAGCGCGAGCGCCGGCACGTAGGTGAGCGCGCCCACCAGCAGCACGCAGCCGAGCAGCAGCACGACGAACAGCGGGCCATGCGTGGGCAGCGTGCCGCCCGTCACGGCGATGCGTTTCTTGCTTGCGAGCGAACCCGCGATCGCCAGCACCGGCACGATGGTGCCGAAGCGGCCGAACCACATCGCAATGCCGAGCAGCCAGTTGTAGAACGGCGTGCTGACGGTCAGGCCCGCGAACGCGCTGCCGTTGTTGTTCGCGGCGGAGCTGAACGCGTAGAGGATTTCGGAGAAACCGTGCGCGCCCGGATTGGCGATGCCGGCCTTGCCCGCGTCGGTGAGCACGGCGATCGAGGTGCCGAGCAGCACCAGCATCGGCGTGAGCAGAATCACGATCGACACCATCTTCATCTCGAACGATTCGATCTTCTTGCCCACGTATTCGGGCGTGCGGCCGATCATCAGGCCCGCCACGAACACCGCGAGCAATGCGAACACGAGCATGCCGTAGAGGCCCGAGCCCACGCCGCCGAAAATCACTTCGCCGAGTTGAATGAAGAGCATCGGCACGAGGCCGCCGATCGGCGTGAGCGAATCGTGCATCGCGTTGACCGCGCCGCACGACGCCGCCGTGGTGGTCACGACGAAGATGCCCGTCTGCGCGATGCCGAAGCGCGTTTCCTTGCCTTCCATGTTGCCGCCGGCCTGCAGCGCGCTCGCATGCTGATCGACGTTGAGCGACGTGAACATCGGGTTGCCGCTTTGTTCCGCAGACAATTCGACGCCCACCGCCACGGCGAACGCGATCGTCATCACCGCGAGCACCGCCACGCCCTGCCGGCGGTCGCCGACCATGTTGCCGAACACGAGACAGAGCGCGGCCGGAATGATCAGGATCGCCAACATTTCGACGAAGTTCGAGAACGGCGTCGGGTTTTCGTACGGATGCGCGGAATTGGCGTTGAAGAAGCCGCCGCCGTTGGTGCCGAGCATCTTGATCGCTTCCTGCGAGGCGACCGGACCCATCGCGAGCGTCTGCGTCGTCACTTTGGTATCGACGGTGATGGCGTTGCCCTTCGCGTCCTTGACCGGATTGCCCTGCGCGTCGAGCTTCGGCGCGGCGTAGGTCGTGGTTTGCAGCGTCGGCACGTCCTGATACGACTTGAAGTTCTGGATCATGCCCTGGCTCATCAGCAGCGCCGTGACGAGCGCCGCCATCGGCACGAGGATGTAGAGCGTCGTGCGCGTGAGGTCGACCCAGAAGTTGCCGATGGTCTGCGCCGAATGGCGCGCGAAACCGCGAATCAGCGCGACCACCACGACGATGCCGGTGGCCGCCGAAAGGAAGTTCTGCACCGTGAGACCGAGCATCTGCGTGAGATAGCTCACGGTCTGTTCGGGCGAATAGTCCTGCCAGTTCGTGTTGGTGACGAAGCTGACCGCCGTGTTGAACGCGCCGTCCACGGTCATCGCGCCGAAGGTCTGCGGATTGCCCGGCAGCCAGCCTTGAACGCGCAGCAGCAGATAGAGGAAACCCACGCCCAGCACGTTGAACGAGATGGTGGCGAACGCGTAGCGCTTCCAGTTCATCTCGGCGTCGACATCCACGCCCGCGAGGCGATAGAGCAGATTCTCCACCGGCGCGAACAGGCGCACGACGCGCGAACGGCCGTCGAGCACGCGCGTGATATAGCCCGCGACGGGTACCGCGAGCGCCAGCAGCACGGCGATGAACAGCCCGGTTTGCAGCAGATTGTTGGTGTTCATTCGATGTCCTCCGCGCGCAGCAGCGCATGGACGAGATAGACGAACAGCAACAGCGTCGCCGCCCCCGACAACCAGAAAATCCAGGTCATGAGCGCACTCCCTTCACACCCTGATCGGCGCGGCGATACTGCATGAGCTTCTCGCAGCCGGCGATCAACGCATAAGTGAGCGCGGCGAAGACCGCCAGCCCCCCGATATACAGCACATCCATTGTCGTGTTCTCCATTGATGGATGGCGGTAAGGTAAGGTTTATCGCGTTAAATCCGGATCAAAGCTTGGGGCGTGCGTATAAAAAACGCGTAAACGCGGACGGCATCGGTATGCGCATGCGCGCGCGCCGCCTTGTCGGACAAGGCGCGGCGTCGCGTGAAAGCAATCGGGCGGAAAGTAAAAGACAAACAAAAAGGCGCGCATGGCTGGCATGCGCGCCTTTTTTATCGGCTGAAAACGCCGTTTGCGGAGCCGCGTGTTTACGGCAGCAGGATCGTCGAACCCGTGGTGCGGCGCGCTTCGAGATCGGTGTGCGCCTGGCCCACGTCCTGGAGCGCGTAACGCTGATTGATCGACGTCTTCACCTTGCCCGACGCGACCACCTCGAACAGCTCGGCGGCCATCGCTTCGTAGTCGGCGCGTTTGGCGATGTAGGTGAACAAGGTCGGGCGCGTGAAGAACAGCGAACCGCGTCCCGCGAACTCCGACGAATCGATCGGCGGCAGCGGCCCCGACGCATTGCCGAAGCTCACGAACATGCCCAGCGGCGCGAGGCAGTCGAGCGACTTCGTGTACGTGTCCTTGCCGATCGAGTCGTACACCACGGGCACGCCCGCGCCGTTCGTGATCTCGCGCACGCGCGCCGTGAAGTCCTCGCGCGTGTAGACGATCGGGTGATCGCAGCCGTGCGCCTTCGCGATCTCGGCCTTTTCGTCCGAGCCCACGGTGCCGATCACGGTCGCGCCCAGCGCCTTCGCCCACTGGCAGACGATCAGGCCCACGCCGCCCGCCGCCGCCGAAATCAGGATCGTGTCGCCGGCCTTCACGCGATAGGTGCGGCGCAGCAGATATTGCGCGGTCAGGCCTTGCAGCATGAGCGAGGCGGCCTGCTCGTCGCTGATCGAATCGGGCACGCGGATCACCTGGTCGGCGCGCAGCACGCGCTCCTGCGCATACGCGCCCGGCGGACGCGCGACGTAGGCGATGCGCTCGCCCACCTTCACGCTCGTCACGCCCGCGCCCACCGCCGTCACCTCGCCGGCCGCTTCCATGCCCAGACCCGCGGGCAGCGCCTGCGGATAGAGACCGGTGCGGAAATACACGTCGATGTAATTCAGACCGCAGGCGGTCTGCTTCACGCGGATCTCGCCCTCGCCCGGCTCGCCCACTTCGACGTCCACCCACTTCATGACGTCGGGGCCGCCGGTCTTGTCGTATCGGATTGCCTTGCTCATCTCATGTCTCCTTGAGTCGTGCGAATGCCTGCAAAAGTCGGAGTCAATCTGTCCCGTTGCGACGCAATGCGGCTTACGCCACGTCCTTCATGCGCTGCGTGAGCACGTCGAGAATCATGCGCGCCGTCGAGATGTTGGTCGCGCACGGCACGTCGTGCACGTCGCAGGCGCGCACGAGTGCGTTGATGTCGGGTTCGTGCGGCTGCGGGGTCATCGGATCGCGCAGGAAAATCACCACGTCGACCTTGCCCTCGGCCAGTTGCGCGCCGATCTGCAAATCGCCGCCGTGCGGGCCGGACAGCATGCGCTCGACGTTCAGCCCGTGCGCCGCCTCGATGCGCCCGCCGGTCGTGCCCGTGGCGAGCAGCGCGCAGCGGCGCAACGTGTCGACGTATTCGCCGGTCAGCCGGACGATGTCGTCCTTTTTATGGTCGTGCGCGATCAGCGCGACGCGGGTGGGCATGGCCTTCTGCTCCTTGGGTGTGTCGGGTGTCGATGAAAGAATCGCGGCGTGCCGGCCGGATGACCGGACGCCGTCGTGCGCACTATGCCCGCTCAGAAGGTGCCCGGATAGGCGCCGCCGTCGATGAGCCAGTTCTGTCCGGTGATATAGCCCGCGTGCACGCTGCACAGGAACGCGCAGGCGCGGCCGAATTCGTCGGGCGTGCCGAAGCGGCCGACCGGAATCGACTTCACGCGGCGCGCGCGCACTTCGTCGAGCGAGAGATTCTGCTTCTGCGCCTGGGCGACGATGGTCGAGCGGATGCGGTCGGTGTCGAACGCGCCCGGCAGCAGGTTGTTGATCGTCACGCCCGTGCTCGCGACCTGGCGCGCGACGCCCGCGACGAAGCCCGTGAGGCCCGAGCGCGCACCGTTCGACAGGCCCAGCACGTCGATCGGCGCCTTCACCGACGAACTCGTGATGTTGACGATGCGCCCGAAACCGCGCGCGGTCATGCCGTCGATGGTCGCCTGGATCAGCGCGATCGGCGTGAGCATGTTGCCTTCGAGCGCGGCGATCCATTGTTCGTGCGTGAAGCTGCGGAAATCGCCCGGCGGCGGACCGCCCGCGTTGTTCACGAGGATGTCCGGCGACGGGCACGCGGCCAGCGCGGCGGCGCGGCCCGCTTCGGTGGTGATGTCGCAGGCCACGGCCTTGACCTCGACGCCGGTCGCGGCGCGGATCTGCGCGGCGGTTTCCTCGAGCGTCTGTTCCGTGCGCGCGACGATCGTCACGTTCACGCCCTCGGCGGCGAGCGCCTCGGCGCAGCCGCGCCCCAGTCCCTTGCTTGCGGCGCACACCAGCGCGCTGCGTCCTGCGATGCCCATGTCCATCTTCTTGCGTCCTCTTTCTGTGCCTGCGTGAACCTGCATGAACGGTCCGTGACGGCGGCGTGACGATCCGGCGGTCCGGCGACCCGGTGATCCGGCTCCTACGTCCGCGTCCGATTTTTGCGATTCTAGAAGAATCGCGCCGCACGCGTGGGACGCCGCTGCCGATCCTGGTCGATCCCCACGCCGATCCGCACGCCGATCCCACGCCACGGTCGCGTCGTTCCCGCGCCGTTCCCGTATACTTGAGTCCGTCACGCGGACCGGCCCGTTTTCAGGCCCCGTCCAGCGCCCCCGATATCTCTTGCAGCCTTGTGCGCCCCGTCATGAAACAGGACAGCCGTTTTCCGAATCTCTTCATCCTCAATCACCCGCTGATCCAGCACAAGCTCACCCACATGCGCGACAAGGACACGTCCACGCGCACGTTCCGCGAGCTGCTGCGCGAGATCACGCTGCTGATGGGCTATGAAATCACGCGCGACCTGCCGGTCGCGTCGCGCCGCGTGCAAACGCCGCTCGTCGAAGTCGACGCCCCGGTGATCGCCGGCAAGAAGCTCGCCATCGTGCCGGTGCTGCGCGCGGGCGTGGGCATGTCCGACGGCCTGCTCGAACTGGTGCCGTCGGCGCGCGTGGGCCATATCGGCGTCTATCGCGCGGACGACCACCGTCCGGTCGAATACCTCGTGCGCCTGCCCGATCTGGAAGACCGCACCTTCATCCTCTGCGATCCGATGGTCGCCACGGGCTACTCGGCGGCGCACGCCATCGACGTGCTCAAGCGCCGCGGCGTGCCCGGCGATCGCATTCTGTTCCTCGCGCTGGTGGCCGCGCCCGAAGGCGTCGAGGTGTTCCAGAAGGCGCACCCGGACGTGAAGCTCTACGTGGCTTCGCTCGATTCGCACCTCGACAGCCACGCGTACATCATCCCGGGTCTCGGCGACGCCGGCGACCGCCTGTTCGGCACCAAGAACTAAGACGGGCCGGGCGCGGGCGCGCGGTCGTCGCGCCCGCCTTTGCCGCGCGTTTTACACCGCCCCTCCTCCGCGCCGCCCGCTCGCGCCCCGTTTTCCTCGCTGCTCCGTTCCGCGTTGGCCGTCCACACGAAACGTCCGGCCACACGCGGACAACCCCGCGACCATCCGACCCGAACCCGCACGCCGCGCGCAATCGCAGCGACGGGGCGAAGCCGACGGGTCCCGGCGTGATAAAATTCAGATCCACCTGACGGTCGCGGCGGTCCGAAGCACGGCCGGTCCCGCGCGCGGCGCAACCCGCCCGGAACCGCTGCAAGGCCGATGCGCCCGGGCGCGCGCACCGGAAACCGGTCCCGCACGCGTGCGCCGTACACGCCGGACGCCTCGAATGCGTTGAACCATTCGCGTGCGCCGGGCGTTTCGGCCGCATGCAGCGACCGGCAACGATCGGGAAGGATCGGCGCCTGAGCGGCAGCCACCCAGGGCGGACAAGACACTCAAGGGCACACCGGCCTCGCCGCTCGACAGCGCGCGAGCGCGTCCGGCAATCGTATTGAGCACGGTATTGAGCACTGCGGCATCGACACTGCAGCAACGACAACTGCACTAGCACCATGCACGCGCGGAGCGTGCGACGGAGAAAGGTATGGCGGGTCATTCGAAATGGGCCAACATCAAACACAAGAAAGCTGCGGCTGACGCCAAGCGCGGCAAGGTCTGGACACGGCTCATCAAGGAAATCCAGGTGGCGGCGCGCATGGGCGGGGGCGAAATCGACTCGAACCCGCGTCTGCGTCTGGCCGTCGACAAGGCCTATGACGCCAACATGCCCAAGGACAACATCAACCGCGCGATCCAGCGCGGCGTGGGCGGCGTCGATGGCGCGAACTACGAAGAAATCCGCTACGAAGGCTACGGCATCGGCGGCGCGGCGGTCATCGTCGACACCATGACCGACAACCGCACCCGCACGGTCGCGGAAGTGCGCCACGCGTTCTCGAAGTTCGGCGGCAACATGGGCACGGACGGCTCGGTGTCGTTCATGTTCGATCACATCGGCCAGTTCGTGTTCGCGCCGGGCACGCCCGAAGACAAGCTGATGGACGCCGCGCTCGAAGCGGGCGCCGACGACGTCGTGACGAACGAAGACGGCAGCATCGAAGTGGTCTGCCCGCCGAACGACTTCCAGAAGGTCAAGGACGCGCTGGAAGCCGCGGGCTTCAAGGCCGAAGTGGCCGAAGTCACGATGAAGCCGCAGACCGAAGTCGAGTTCACCGGCGACGACGCCGTGAAGATGCAGAAGCTGCTCGACGCGCTCGAAAACCTGGACGACGTCCAGGAGGTGTACACCAACGCGTCGATCGCCGACGAATAACGGCATCGGCGCGGGCGCGGGCAGCCCCGCGCCCGCACGCGAATTCCACGGCTGGCGCAGGTCGCGCCAGCCGCAACTGTTTCTGGTTCTGGTCTTTCGGGGATTTACATGAAGTTACTCGTCGTCGGTTCTGGCGGCCGCGAACATGCGCTGGCGTGGAAACTCGCCCAGTCGCCGCGCGTGCAGCTCGTCTACGTCGCACCGGGCAACGGCGGCACCGCGCAGGACGAGCGGCTCGCCAATGTCGACATCACGGACATCAACGAGCTTGCCGATTTCGCCGAGCGCGAACAGGTGGCGCTCACCGTGGTCGGCCCGGAAGCACCGCTCGCCGCGGGCATCGTCAACGTCTTCCGCTCGCGCGGTCTGAAGGTCTTCGGCCCGAGCAAGGAAGCCGCGCAGCTCGAAAGCTCGAAGGACTTCGCCAAGGCGTTCATGAAGCGCCACAACATCCCGACCGCCGCCTACGAGACCTTCGCCGACGCGACGGCCGCGCACGCCTACGTCGATCAGCAGGGCGCGCCCATCGTCATCAAGGCCGACGGCCTCGCCGCGGGCAAGGGCGTGGTCGTGGCGATGTCGCTGGAAGAAGCGCATCAGGCGATCGATTCGATGCTCGCCGATAACAAGCTCGGCGACGCTGGCGCGCGCGTCGTGATCGAGGAATTCCTCGCGGGCGAGGAAGCGAGCTTCATCGTGATGGTCGACGGCAAGCACGTGCTGGCGCTGGCGTCGAGCCAGGACCACAAGCGTCTGCAGGACGGCGACCAGGGTCCGAACACGGGCGGCATGGGCGCCTACTCGCCCGCGCCCATCGTCACGCCGCAGCTGCACGCGCGCGTGATGCGCGAAATCATCCTGCCGACCGTGGCGGGCATGGAGAAGGAAGGCATCCGCTACACGGGCTTCCTGTACGCCGGTCTGATGATTGACGCGCAGGGCAACCCGAAGACGCTCGAATTCAACTGCCGCATGGGCGATCCGGAAACGCAGCCGATCATGGCGCGCCTGAAGGGCGACTTCTCGAAGGTCGTCGAGCACGCCATCGCCGGCACGCTCAACCAGGTCGAGCTGGAATGGGACCGCCGCACCGCGCTGGGCGTGGTGCTGGCCGCGTACAACTACCCGGAAACGCCGCGCAAGGGCGATCGCATCAGCGAAATTCCGGCGGAAACTGATGACTCGGTCACCTTCCACGCGGGCACGCAGCTCGTCGACGGCAAGCTGGTGACGGCGGGCGGCCGGGTGCTGTGCGTGGTCGGCCTCGCCGACTCGGTGCGCAGCGCGCAGAACGTGGCCTACGAAACCGTGAACCGCATCTCGTTCGACGGCATGCAGTATCGCCACGACATCGGCTATCGCGCAGCCGGGCGCAAGCAGTAAGACAGCGGCACGCGGCGCGCGGACCACGGTGTGCGCGCCGCCTGTCGACACAGCATCTCGACGACGGGCGCCATGCGGCGCCCGCGCGTCATCTGGCCCCTTCGTCCGACCGCCTGTCCGCGCAGGCTCGAAACCAGGCCGATGCGGCGCTACACTGCCGCTGGGTGACACATAGTGGCGTTCGGAACGCCGTCCCGACCTCCGCACAAACCGGCACAAGCCGGCGCGGCACCGTTCGGCCCGAGGCCGACAACCCCTTCAGCACCGATGAACGAACCGATTCAGACTGGCCAGACCGGCGCCACGCCCGATAGCGCGGCAGTACGCGCCTGGCTCGCGGGCCTGCAGACGCAGATCGCCGACACGCTCGGCGCTTTCGACGGCACGCCCTTCGCGACCGACGCCTGGCAGCGCGCGCCCGGCGAAAAGCTGCGCGGCGGCGGCTGCACGCGCATCCTCGAAAACGGCCAGTTCTTCGAGCGCGGCGGCATCGGCTTTTCGGACGTGCAGGGCGACGCCCTGCCGCCCTCGGCCACGGCGGCGCGCTCGCAACTCGCCGGACGCGGTTTCGAGGCGATGGGCGTCTCGCTCGTGCTGCATCCGCGCAATCCGTACTGCCCGACCGTGCACATGAACGTGCGCCTGCTGATGGCGACCAAGCCCGGCGAAGCGCCCGTGTTCTGGTTCGGCGGCGGCATGGATCTGACACCGTATTACGGCTTCGAGGAAGACGCGCAGCATTTCCACCGCGTCTGCCGCGACGCGCTCGCGCCCTACGGCGCGGAGCTGTATCCGCGCTTCAAGCAATGGTGCGACGAGTACTTCTTCCTCAAGCATCGCAACGAAGCGCGCGGCGTGGGCGGCATCTTCTTCGACGACTACGCCGAAGGCGGCTTCGAGCAGGCGTTCGCGATGCTCAAGAGCGTCGGCGAAGGCTTCCTGAAGGCGTATGTGCCGATCATCGAAAAACGCCGCGCCCTGCCGTACGGCGAGGCCGAGCGCGACTTCCAGGCGTACCGGCGCGGCCGCTACGTGGAATTCAACCTCGTCTGGGACCGCGGCACGCACTTCGGCCTGCAAAGCGGCGGCCGCACCGAATCGATCCTGATGTCGATGCCGCCGGGCGCAAGCTGGCGCTACGACTGGGAGCCGGAAGCGGGCACGCCGGAAGCGCGCCTCTACACCGACTTCCTGCCCGTGCGCGACTGGATCTGACACCGTGACGCAAGCGTTCATCGCCCCGGCTCACGCGCTCGCACGGCGCGTCGGCCTGCTCGGCGGCACTTTCGACCCGATCCACGAGGGCCATCTGGCGCTCGCGCGGCATTTCGCGCGCGTGCTCGGCCTGACGGAGCTGATCCTGCTGCCCGCCGGCCAGCCGTGGCAGAAGCCCGGCGTGACGCCCGCCGCGCACCGCCTCGCGATGACGCGCGCGGCCGCCGCCACGCTGGCGCTGCCGGGCGTGACGGTCACGGTCGACACCGACGAGATCGAGCACGACGGTCCGACCTACACGGTCGAAACGCTGCGCCGCTGGCGTGCGAAGTCCGACGCGAACGGACGACCCAACGCCGACGCCGCGCTCACCATGCTGATGGGCGCGGATCAACTGCTGCATCTGGATTCGTGGCACGAATGGCGCGAGCTGTTCGCGCTCGCACATCTGGGCGTGGCGAGCCGCCCCGGTTTCGATTTTGCGGCGCTGCCCGCCGCCGTCGCCGCCGAAGCGGCCGCGCGGCGCGCCGATGCAGCCACGCTCGCGAGCACGCCGAACGGTCATCTGCTGATCGACGACACGCTCGCACTCGATGTCTCGGCGACCGAAATCCGGCGCGATATCGCCGCCTGCGTGGCGGCACGGCAACGCGCCGGCGACATCGCCGAAAAAATTCCCGCGCCAGTGTGGGACTATATTCTTCAACATCATTTGTACAGGCACCACGGGTAAATATGGACATCCGCAAACTTCAGCGCACCATCGTCGACGCTCTCGAAGACGTCAAGGCACAGGACATCCGCGTCTTCAACACGAGCCATCTGACCGAGCTGTTCGATCGCGTGGTCGTGGCGAGCGGCACGTCGAACCGTCAGACCAAGGCACTCGCTTCGAGCGTGCGCGAAAAGGTCAAGGAAGCCGGCGGCGACATCGTCAGCACGGAAGGCGAAGAGACCGGCGAATGGGTGCTCGTGGATTGCGGCGACGCGATCGTCCACATCCTGCAACCGGCGCTGCGCCAGTACTACAACCTCGAAGAAATCTGGGGCGACAAGCCGGTGCGTCTGAAGCTCGCGGAAAACACGGGCTTCGCGGGCGCGCGTCCGAGCGAACCGATGGACGAGGAAGACGAAGTCGACGCACCGGTCGCCGCGAAGAAGACCGCGCGCAAGACGCCGGTGCGCAAGAGCGCGAAGTAAGCGCGCGCGTCGCATTGCGCACGTCGAGTTACGCACGATGAAACTGCATATCGTCGCCGTCGGCCACAAGATGCCGGACTGGATCGCCGAGGGCTTCGAGGAATACACGAAGCGCATGCCGCCCGAGCTGCGCATCGAGTTGCGCGAGGTCAAGCCCGAGCAGCGCTCGTCGGGCCGCTCCGCCGAAAGCGTGATGGCCGCCGAGCGCACGCGCATCGAGGCGGCGCTGCCGAAGAACGCGCGCCTTGTCGCGCTCGACGAACGCGGCAAGGACTGGACCACGATGCAGCTCGCCCAGGCGCTGCCCGGCTGGCAGCAGGACGGCCGCGACGTGGCCTTTCTGATCGGCGGCGCGGACGGGCTCGATCCGCAGCTCAAGGCGCGCGCCGACACGCTGCTGCGCCTGTCCTCCCTCACCCTGCCGCACGCGATGGTGCGCGTGCTGCTCGCCGAGCAGCTTTACCGCGCGTGGACCATCACGCAGAATCACCCCTATCATCGCGTTTGATATCCGTTTGAAGCTGGATTGATGTCCGCTCGAGCGCCCGCCACGATGACCGCCTTCGGCCATCGTCGCAGGCTCGAAGTGGCGTCGATGCGGCTTCGCTACAGCCTCAAAGCGGCCGGCGCGTGCCGCCGTGCGCGCATCATGCCGGACGCATCGACGCCGCTCCCACCCGAACTCCGCCCGTGAAGACGCCCCGATGACCACCACTGCGACTTATCCGTTCGTCTATCTCGCCTCGCAGAGCCCACGCCGCCAGGAGCTGCTGCAACAGCTCGGCGTGCGTTTCGAACTCCTGCTGCCGCGTCCCGACGAAGACGCCGAAGCGCTCGAAGCCGTGCTGCCCGGCGAAAGCGCCGCCGTCTACGTCGAGCGCGTGTGCGCCGCGAAAGCCGACGCCGCGCGCGCCCGGCTCGTGGCGGGCGCGCATGCGCATGCGCCGATCCTGACCGCCGACACGACCGTGAGCATCGACGGCCACATCCTCGGTAAGCCGCACGACGCCGCCGAAGCCTTCGCGATGCTCGAACGCCTCGCGGGCCGCGAGCACGAAGTGCTCACCGCCGTGGCCGTGGTCAATGCGGAAGGCGTGTGCCTGCCGGTCGCGGTCTCGCGTTCGCACGTGCGTTTCGCCGCCGCCCTGCCCGCCGCGATCGCCCACTATGTGGCGAGCGGCGAGCCGTTCGGCAAGGCCGGCGCGTACGGCATTCAGGGCCGCGCGGCCGAGTTCATCGAGCGAATCGACGGGTCCTATTCGGGTATCATGGGTTTGCCTCTGTTCGAAACGGCCGCTCTCCTGCGCGCCGCGAGCATCGACTTCTAAACAACAATCATGAACGAAGAAATCCTGATCAACATTACGCCACAGGAGACGCGCGTCGCGCTGGTCCAGCAGGGCGCAGTACAGGAGCTTCACGTCGAGCGCACGCTGTCGCGCGGGCGCGTCGGCAATGTGTATCTCGGCAAGGTCGTGCGCGTGCTGCCCGGCATGCAGTCGGCTTTTATCGACATCGGTCTGGAGCGTGCCGCGTTTCTGCACGTCGCCGACATCTGGCATCCGCGCATCGCCGGCGAAACGCATTCGAGCGCGCATCATCAGCCGATCGAAAAGACCGTGTTCGAAGGCCAGACGCTGATGGTGCAGGTCGTGAAGGATCCGATCGGCACCAAGGGCGCGCGCCTGTCCACGCAGGTCAGCATCGCGGGCCGCACGCTCGTCTATCTGCCGCAGGAGCCGCATATCGGCATCTCGCAGAAGATCGAAAGCGAAGCCGAACGGGAAGCCGTGCGCGCGCGCCTCACGGCCGTGCTGCCCGCCGACGAGAAAGGCGGCTACATCGTGCGCACGATCGCCGAAGACGCGACCAGCGAAGAACTCGCCGCGGACGTCGCCTATCTGCGCAAGACGTGGGCGACCATCATCGCGCAGGGGCAGCGCCTGCCCGCGACGAGCCTGCTCTATCAGGACCTGAACCTCGGCCAGCGCGTGCTGCGCGATTTCGTCAATGACGAGACCACGCGCATCCAGGTGGATTCGCGCGAGACCTTCCAGAAGCTCAGCGAATTCGCGGGCGAGTTCACGCCTGCCGTGCTGCCGAAGCTGCATCACTACACCGGCGAGCGTCCGCTGTTCGACCTCTACAACATCGAGGCCGAAATCCAGCGCGCGCTGTCGCGCCGCGTCGACCTGAAGTCGGGCGGCTACCTCGTGATCGACCAGACCGAGGCGATGACGACGATCGACGTGAACACGGGCGGCTACGTGGGCGCGCGCAACTTCGACGACACGATCTTCAAGACCAATCTCGAAGCGGCGCACACGATCGCGCGGCAACTGCGTCTGCGCAATCTGGGCGGCGTGATCATCATCGACTTCATCGACATGGAGAACCTCGAGCATCGCGATCAGGTGCTCGGCGAACTCAAGAAGGCGCTCGCGCGCGACCGCACGCGCGTGACCGTGAACGGTTTCTCGCAGCTCGGTCTCGTGGAAATGACGCGCAAGCGCACGCGCGAATCGCTCGCGCACGTGCTCTGCGAGCCGTGCCCGACGTGTCTCGGCAAAGGTCAGGTGAAAACCTCGCGCACGGTCTGTTACGACGTGCTGCGCGAAATCCTGCGCGAGTCGCGCCAGTTCAATCCGCGCGAATTCCGCGTGGTGGCGTCGCAGCAGGTGATCGATCTGTTCCTCGAGGAAGAGTCGCAGCATCTCGCGATGCTGATCGATTTCATCGGCAAGCCGGTGTCGTTGCAGGTGGAGTCGAATCTGAGTCAGGAACAGTATGACATCGTGCTGATGTAAGCCTTCGCCGCACGCAGGTCATCGCATCACCGGAGTACCGCAGTTGAATCACCAGCGCGTCACCCTTGCCCAGCTCGGCGAATTCGAAGAAGTCATCGACGTCCGCACGCCGCTCGAATTCGCCGAGGACCACATGCCGGGCGCGATCAACGCACCCGTGCTCAGCAACGAGGAGCGCGTGATCGTCGGCACGCTGTACAGGCAGTCGCCGTTCGACGCCACGCGTCTGGGTGCCGCGCTCGCCGCGCGCAACATCGCGCATCATCTCGACACCACGTTCGCCGACCGGCCGCGCAACTGGCGCCCGCTCATTTACTGCTGGCGCGGCGGCAAGCGCTCCGCTTCGATGACGGCCATGTTCAACATGATCGGCTGGCGCGCGCGGCAGCTCGAAGGCGGCTACAAGTCGTACCGGCATAGCGTGCTCGAGACGCTCGACGCCCTGCCCGCCCAATTCCGCTACCTCGTGCTCACCGGCCCGACCGGCAGCGGCAAGACGCGTCTGTTGCAGGCGCTAGGCCGGGCCGGCGCGCAGATTCTCGATCTGGAAGCGCTCGCGGCGCATCGCGGTTCGCTGCTCGGCGCGTTGCCCAGGCGCACGCAGCCTTCGCAGAAAAGGTTCGACACCACGCTCGCGCAGACGCTGCGCGGCTTCGACGCCGCACAGCCGGTGTTCGTCGAAGCGGAGAGCCGGCGCATCGGCGCGATCACGCTGCCGCTTTCGCTCGTCGATACCATGCACGGCGCGCCGTGCGTCGTCGTCGACGTGACGCACGAGGAGCGCGTGGCGCTGCTGCTCGAGGAATACGGGCATCTGCTCGACGAACGCGAGTACTTCAGGGAACAGTTGGTGAGGCTCACGCCGCTGCATGGGCGCGAGCGCATCGAATCGTGGTGCAGGCTGCTCGACGAGGACAACCGCCTGGCGTTGTCGGAAGCGCTCGTGACCGAACACTACGATCCGGCCTATGCGCGCAGCACGCGCAAGCATTTTCCGACGCTGGCGCGCTCGCCGCGCTTTGCCTTTCATCCGATGTCGGGGAATCCGCTCGACGAGGCGCATTCGTTGCTCGCGCAACTGCGCGGCGAAGACCTCATCGGCGAGATGCCGGGGCGCTAGCCTCGCGAAGATCGCGCCGGCCGCTCCCGGGGAAAAAGCGCCCGGGCACCCATCCGTGCCCGGGCTAAACCATCGGGTTGACCGACGGTGGAGGTTGCTTGCGATGCGGGCGGCGCCTTCACAGGGCGTGGGCGCCGAACCCGGATCGTCGCGTCAGCGTAGGCTGTGCCGCCCTCCTGCGGCGTGACGCGTATTCTGTGCTGCCTGACGACTGATGCTGCTTCGCTGGCGCTTAGCGCGAGTACATCGCGTTCCAGTCTTGCTGCGAAACGGTGGCTGCACGCACACCCGATTGCGACGCGTTCGCGACACCGCCGTAGGCGCTCTGGCCATTCAGCGCGGCAACCTTGGCTTCGGCGGCCTGGATGGCTTGCGGGTAGTGAGCCTGATCGCCGTCGCCGACGTGGTAACCGACTTGCTGGAGCTGGGCGAGCTCGGCGCGCACCTGGGCGCGGGTGACGGGGGCTTGCTGCGCAAACGAAGCAACGGGGACGACGAGAGCGGCGGCAACAGCAACGGCTTGAATCAGGGACTTCATGATACGACCTCCAGTTTGGACTAGACGGCCGACGTGCGACGGTATGTGCATGCGACCGATGTACACATCCTAGTCCTCTAGAAGACCAGGGTTAACCCCGGTCCCATCAGAAGACCCTTCCAGAATCAGGAAATATCGCGGGAAGCCCCGTCAGACGGGCGATGGCGCGACGCGACACGCAGTCGCGCCGCGCCCGGACACGCAACTATCGCGTGGAAACGATGTCCGTTGCGAGGGTGAGCAGCGCGTCCACGTGCGCGGGGACGCTGGCGTCGTAGAGGATGGCGTCGCTCGGGGTCGCATCGAGTCGCGGCGCGCGCGCGGCGACGGCCGACTCGATGATGCGGCGCAGTCCGGCAGCGTCGCCGGGCGCGAAAAGCTGCTTGGCGGATTCGGCGATGGCGTCGGCGCAACCGATGTTCGTCGAGAAGATCACCGGCGTGCCGCACATCACCGACTCGATGCCGACCAGCCCGAACGGCTCGTAGTTCGAGGCGAGGATCGAATAGTCGGCGGCGCGATAGGCGTTTTCGAGATCCTTCACGTAGCCGATGTAGCGCACGCGCGCGCTCGTGCGCTCCGGCGGCCGCCCCGCCACTGCCACCACGATGGGCAGATCGAGCGCCTCGACCACCGACTGGATCAACGGCAAACCCTTGCGCGTATGGCTGCTCGACGGAAACAGCAGGACCGTTTCGTTGTCCGCGAAACCGTATTGCTTGCGCAGCGCGGCGCGCGTGGCGGCGTCCACCGGCGAGAAACGCTCGCCGTCGACCGGCGGGCAAAGCACGCGGATCTTGCTGTCGTCGACGCCGTAGAGCTCGCGCAGTTCGTCGCGCATCAGTTCGGAGTGCGCGACTACAACGCGCGATTGCGCGTATTGACGGCTCTCGAGCGCGATCTGACGACGATCGGAGGCGCGCAGCGGCCGGCCGGTCGCACGCAGAAAACCGCGGTGCGTGCCGCCGCAAATGGCGATTTCCGACGAATCGACCCGGTTACAGCCGATCAGCACGTCCACGCGCGCGCGGAGGCGCAGCGCGGCGAGCCGCCACGAGAACCAGGCGTCGCGCAGCTTGCCCGGCAACAAGGAGACGTTGATGCGATGCCGCTCGACGAGCGCGCATTCGGGCACCGAGACATCGAACTTGCGCGCGAAGAACGCGGGCCGCATGCCGCGCGCGGCGAGACCGCGCACGAGATCCATCGCATAGCGTTCGAGACCGCCACTGTGCTTGAGCGCGTTGCTGGAAATTCCGACCTTCATGACCCGTCCGACGTGATTTTTTGTGCAATCTGGTGCCGCCGATTATATAGCGGGCGCTTCGCGGCCTACCGGAGTGCAGGGGCTTTCCCCGATCTGCGTAGCCAAAAGTGCCTCCGGTATAATCGACCGGCTTTTTGGGCATCACGTGTCCATCCCTGGGCGTGCCGGGCGCGAGGTCACTCGGGCGCGGCCATAGCGACATAACAATCGACTGCCCGACCGATTTGCGCCGGCCGCCATGAATCACGATACGACGACATACCCACGCCGCCTGGCTCCAATCGCTTCCCTGCTTCTCCTGCTCGCACCGGCCGTCAATCTGGTCTGGCGCGGCGGAACGGGTTACGGCTTCTTCCTGCTGCTCGCCTTTTCGCTCTACAGCGCCTGGGCCTGGCGTCGCGACCGCAGCTACTTCGCCCCGTGGCGCGAATACGGCTGGTACACCGCCGCCATGATCGTGCCGCTGTGCGTCGTCATCGCGCAGCAAGCCCTGTTCGGCTACTGGGCGCCGCATCAGTTCGACCCGCTCTCGCGCTTCGCGCTCGCGCTGCCGCTCTTCCTGCTGCTGTGCCGCCTGCCTTCGCGCCATCTCACGGTGGTCGGCTGGGGCTGTGCGCTCGGCGCGCTCGCCGCGAGCGCATGGATCATCGTCGATCGTCCTGCGGGCGGCTGGAACGTCGCGGATCGCCTCACGAACTCGTACACCAACGCCATCCCGTTCGGCGATACCGCCCTGCTGCTCGCCTTCCTCGCCGTGTTCACGTTCGGCTGGGACACGAAGGCGCGCCCGCTCGCCCTGGTCGTGAAACTCGCGGCCCTCGTCGCGGGCGGCTTCGCGTCCTACTTCTCGGGCACGCGCGGCGGCTGGATCGCGATTCCCGTCTTCGTGCTGCTGCTCGGCGTGCAGTACGGCTGGTTCTCGCACTGGAAACGCGTGCTCATCACCGTCGTGCTGCTGGCCGCCGCCGCGGGCGTGCTGCTGTCGACCGGCAACATCCGCCAGCGCGTGGCCGAAGCCGGCTCGGACGTCACCTTGATGCAGCACGGCGACAAGGACACCTCGGTCGGTCTGCGCCTGCAGTTGTGGAGCGCGTCGATCACGCTGTTCGAACGCCATCCGTTCTATGGCGTGGGCAAAGGCCATCTGGAACGCGCGCTCGGCGACCTCGCGCAGCATGGCGAAGCCAGCTCGCAGATCGTCAACGAACGCGCGCACAGCGACTTCTTCTCGGCCATCGCGGAAATGGGCGCGATGGGCGTGGCGACGCTGCTGCTGTTCTATTTCGGCACCTCGGTTCACTTCTGGCGCGCGCGCCGCTCGGACGACGCCGTGATCCGCACGGCGGCCTGCGGCGGTCTCGCGATTTCGTTCAGCACGATCCTGTTCGGGCTGACGATCGACGTGCTGGTGCCCATTCAGGTGACCGTGCTGGTCTCGCTGCTCACCGCCACGTTCCTCGCGATCATCGTGTCGCGTCGACGCGAACTCGCATCAGACGCAGCGCGCGTTTGATGCGCTGAACGTGCTCTGAGCGTGCGCCACTTGCGCGCACGCCGTCGCTCCGTTGCAGCCGCAACGGAACCGCGTTCCCTTCCGATATCGCTCAAGAAATGAAAACGGGCCGCATTGCGCGGCCCGTTTTGCGTTGTCGCGACGTTACGCGGCGTGCTGCTGGAACTGGATCTTGTGCAGATGCGCGTACAAACCGCGCTGCTCCAGCAACTGCTGATGCGAACCGCGCTCGACGATACGGCCCGCTTCCATCACGAGGATGCGGTCCGCACGCTCGATGGTCGACAGACGGTGGGCGATCACAAGCGTCGTGCGTCCCTTCATCAGCGTTTCGAGCGCCGCCTGCACGTGGCGTTCCGATTCCGAATCGAGCGCCGAGGTGGCTTCGTCGAGAATCAGGATCGGCGCGTCCTTGTAGATCGCGCGTGCGATCGCGAGACGCTGACGCTGGCCGCCCGAGAGCTTCATGCCGTTGTCGCCCACGAGCGTGGCCACGCCTTCGGGCAGCGCGGCGATCGTGTCCCACAGATTGGCGGCGCGCAGCGCGTGCTCGACGCGTTCGGGATCGGCCGTCTGACCATACGCGACGTTGTTGGCGACCGTGTCGTTGAACAGCGTGACGTCCTGGCTCACCATCGCGATCTGGCTGCGCAGCGCGTGAATGTCGTACTCCGGCAGCGGCACGCCGTCGACCAGAATCTGGCCGCCGCTCGGATCGAAGAAGCGCGGCAGCAGATTCACGAGCGTGGTCTTGCCACTGCCCGACGGGCCCGCCAGCGCGATCATCTCACCGGGCGCCGCGCTGAAATGCACGCTTTCGAGAATCGGACGCCCTTCCGGCCCATACGCAAACGACACATCGCGAAACTCGATCTCGCCGCGCGCGCGCTCGAGCGGCTTGCCGCCGCCTTCCGGCTCAGCCGGCTCGTCGATCAGACCGAAGATCAGTTCGGCCGCCGTCATGCCGCGCTGCAGCGGCTGGTTCACATCGATCAGATGCTTGAGCGGCGAGATCACGAGCAGCATCGACGTGACGAACGCGACGAAGCCGCCGACCGTGGTCTGGTCGTGCGACGCCTGCACCACGGCGATAGTCACCACGATGGCGAGCGCGATCGACGCGAGGAACTGCGTGAGCGGCTGAGCCAGACCGCCCGACACCGTCATGCGCATCTGATAGCCGCGCAGACGGCGGCTCATCTCGCCGAAACGGCTCATTTCGTACTGCTCGCCGTTGTGCACCTTGACGACCTTGTAACCGCCCACCGTCTCTTCGACGATGTAGGACAGTTCGTTGGTCAGCAGCTGGTGCTCGCGGTTCAGGCGGCGCAGGCGGCGGTTGATCTTGCTGACCAGCCAGCCAATGGCGGGCAGCAGCACGGCCACGATCAGCGTGAGGCGCCAGTTGAGAATGAACAGATAGCCGAGCAGGAAGAACACCGTGAGCGAGTCGCGCACGGACGTGACGAGCACGCCCATCAGCACGCTCAGGATCTGGTTGACCTCGAACACGATCGCGTTGATGACCGTGCTGGCCGTCTCGCGCTGGAAGAAGCCGACGCTCGCGTGAATCATGCGCTCGAACATCTTCAGACGCAGTTCCAGCAGGATGCGGTTCGACACGTACTGCAGCAGATAGCCCGACGCGTATTGCGCCAGACCGCGCACCAGCGCGAGCCCGATGATGGCGACCGGCACGATCCACATCGCGCTCGGGCTGCCCTTGGTGCCGAAGCCGTGGTCGAGCAGCGGCTTGAGCAGCGCCGGAATGCCGGCCTCGGTCGCGGCCACCAGCGCCAGCGTGAGGATGGCGGCGATCGAGACCCAGATGAGCGGCTTAAGATAGGGCCACAACCGGCGGCCAACCGATGCCGGATTCGAAGCCGCACCGTTACCGATCGGCTTGCTGAGGGTGGATTGTTTTGGCTTCTCGCTCAAGGAATCCTCTGGAAAGGCGGATGCTGAAAATATGGTCTCTTCTCGCGCCGCGCGCGGGGCTTGAGCCCGGTCGCGACAACAAGGTACCGCATTGTATACGCTAGGCGCGGCGGCTCGCCTCGCGCATCGGGCCAGTGTGGCGCGGCGTCCGCAGGCCGCGCACAGGGCGTGCCGGCCGCCTGCCCCCTGGCCGTCGGCGGGACATGGACTAGAATACGCACCTCTGCGCGCCGGGCCGCCACCGGCAGGCGCGCCGCATTCGATACATTTCCAGAACAGGCGTCATCTTCATGTCCGAAGGACTTTCCCCGAACCGCACGGGCCGCGAGGCCAGCAGCAGCACGTCGCGCGCCACGCTTTCCGTGATCGTGGTCGCGATGAACGAGGCGCACGACATTCGCGACTGCCTCGAATCCGTGCGCGGACTCGCCCTGGAAACCATCGTGTTCGATTCCGGCAGCACGGACGGCACACCCGACATCTGCCGCGCGCTGGGCGCGCGCGTGTTCGAAACCGACTGGCCCGGCGACGGTCCGCAAAAAAACCGTGCGCTCGCCGAAGCGCGCGGCGACTGGGTGATCTGCCTCGACGCCGACGAACGCCTGAGCCCCGAGCTGCGCGCCGAAATCGAGACGCTGCTCGCGCAAGGCAGCCCGCATGCGGCCTTCAGCACGCCGCGCCGTTCGAGCTTCTGCGGCCGGTTCATGAAGCACTCGGGCTGGTGGCCCGACCGCATCGTGCGCCTGTTCCGCCGCGGCAGCGCGCGCTTCACCGATGTGCGCACGCACACGCATCTGGAAATCGACGGCACGACCGGACGTTTCGACGGCCCGTTCATCCATATTTCGATGCCCGATCTGCACGAAGCGCTCGACAAGACCAACGTCTATTCGTCGGAGGGTGCGCTGACGATGGCCGAGAACGGCAAGCGCTCGTCGCTTGCGAAGGCGCTGGGCAAGGGTTTCTGGGCGTTCTTCCGCACGTGGGTGATACGCGCGGGCTTTCTGGACGGCGCCGAAGGCCTGATGCTGGCGATCAACAACGCCGAAACGACGTACTACCGCTACGCGAAACTTGCGCTGCTCACGCGCGACGGCAAGGTGGCGAAAAAGCGCTGAGGTTTGCGGCCGGCGCTTGCAACCGGCGCTTGCAACCCGCACCCGCGATTCAGCGCGATACGCCGAAATGCACGGCGCGGCGCCGATGAAACATCGCGCGCCGCATCCCACATCCGCCTGAATCGTCAGTAGACGATTTCGACCGAGCTGTCCGCGAACTCGCCGCGCAACGCGACGAGCAGGTCGTCGGTCGGCTTCACGCGCCAGGCGTCGCCAAGCCGCACTTCCCCTTCCGCGCGCTCGTTGCGATAGACGATCTGCACCGCGAGCCCATTCGGAATCACGGCCTGCGCACGGTCGCGATCGCGGCCGCCGCCATATCCACCACCGCCACCATCGCGCCCGCCACGGCCGCGCGCCTGCTCGACCGGCGCGGGCAGCGAGTCGTCGGGTTTCGCGCGATGCGCTTCGAGCACCGCACGCAGCGCGCCCGCATTCGCGTTGCCGTTCATCTGCACCTTCACGGCCTGGGCGTAGCGGCTGCGCGCGCGCTCCAGATCCATCACGGTATCCACGGTGAAGCGGATGCCGCCTGTGAACGCGTCGTTACGCGCGCCGCCCTGCACGACCAGCAGTTCGTCTTCCTTGAACAGCGCCTTGTGCGCCTCGAACTGCTCGTTGAACACCGTCACTTCGCACTGGCCGGTGCCGTCGTCGAGCAGCGCGATCAGCATCTTGCCGCGCTGGGTCATCTGCGTACGCAGCGAGGCGATCACGCCCGCCACCAGCTTGTCGCGGCCTTCCTTGAGTTCGCCGATCTTCTGGCGCACGAAGCGGCGCACTTCGTCCTTGTAGGCGTCGAACAGGTGGCCCGACAGATAGAAGCCGAGCGCGCCCTTCTCTTCCTGGAGCTTGCGCTTTTCGCCCCAGGCCGGTTCGTCGACGAGTTCGTGCGCGGCCAGCGGCGCGTCGCCCATGTCGAACAGACCGGCCTGCATGGCGTTGGCGCTCGCCTGCTCGGCGGCTTCCATCGCCATGGGCACCGACGCGAGCAACTGCGCACGGTTCGCGTGAATCGTGTCGAACGCGCCCGCGCGAATCATGGCTTCGATCGTGCGGCGGTTCACGAGACGGCGGTCGATACGCTCGCAGAAGTCGAACAGATCCTTGAACGGACCGCCTTCCTCGCGCGCACGCAGAATTTCTTCGATGGCGTTCTGGCCGCTGCCCTTGATCGCGCCCAGACCGTAGCGGATCGTGCGCGAGCGCTTGCCTTCGGCCACGTGAGCATCGGCCACCGGCTCGAAGCGATACGCCGAAGCGTTCACGTCCGGCGGCAGCACGACCATCTTGTTCGTCAGGCAGTCCTCGAAGAGGATCTTGACCTTGTCGGTGTCGTCCATGGCGAGCGACATATTGGCCGCCATGAATTCCGCCGGATGGTGCGCCTTCAGCCATGCCGTGTGATACGCGAGCAGCGCGTATGCGGCCGCGTGCGACTTGTTGAAGCCGTAGCCCGCGAACTTCTCCATCAAGTCGAAGGTTTCGTCCGCCTTCTCGCGCGTGAGGCCGTTCTTCGCCGCGCCTTCCGCGAAAATCTCGCGGTGCTTGGCCATTTCCTCGGGCTTCTTCTTACCCATCGCGCGACGCAGCAAGTCGGCGCCGCCGAGCGAGTAGCCGCCGATGATCTGCGCCATCTGCATCACCTGCTCCTGATAGACCATGATGCCGTAGGTCTCTTTCAGAACAGGTTCGACGCGCGGGTCCGGATACTCCACCACTTCGCGGCCGTGCTTACGCGCGCAGAAGCTCGGGATCAGGTCCATCGGGCCCGGACGGTACAAGGCCACGAGCGCGATGATGTCCTCGAAGCGGTCGGGCTGCGCGTCTTTCAGCATGCCCTGCATGCCGCGGCTTTCCAGCTGGAACACGGCGACCGTATTCGCTTTCTTGAGGATCTGGAACGACGGCGCGTCGTCGAGCGGCACCTGGGCGAGCGACCAGTCCTTCTTCGACGGATCGAGCATGCGGATGTAGCGCTCGGCCCAGTCGAGAATCGTGAGCGTGGTCAGACCCAGAAAGTCGAACTTGACGAGGCCGACGGCTTCCACGTCGTCCTTGTCGTACTGGCTCACGACGCCGCTTTCGTCGCCCTGGGTGTAGAGCGGGCAGAAGTCGGTGAGCTTGCCGGGCGCGATCAGCACGCCGCCCGCGTGCATGCCCACGTTACGCGTGAGACCTTCCACGAGCTGCGCGAGGTCGAGCAGCTGATGGACTTCGTCTTCGTTGTCGTAGCGCTCCTGGAGCTGCGGCTCTTCCTTCATCGCGTCGGCGATGGTGACGTGCTTGCCCGGCTTGAACGGGATGAGCTTGGCCACGCCGTCGGTGAAGTTGTAGCCGAGGTCGAGCACGCGGCCGATGTCGCGCACCGCCGCCTTTGCCGCCATCGTGCCGAACGTGGCGATCTGCGACACCGCGTCCGCGCCGTACTTGTCCTTCACGTACTGAATGACGCGGTCGCGTCCGTGCTGGCAGAAGTCGATGTCGAAGTCGGGCATCGAGACGCGTTCCGGATTCAGGAAACGCTCGAACAGCAGGTTGTAGCGCAGCGGGTCGAGGTCGGTAATGCCGAGCGCGTAGGCGACCAGCGAGCCCGCGCCCGAGCCCCGGCCCGGACCGACCGGCACGCCGTTGTTCTTCGCCCAGTTGATGAAGTCCGCCACGATCAGGAAGTAGCCCGGGAAGCCCATCTTGATGATGGTCCCGCACTCGAAATCCAGACGCTCGTAGTAATGCGCGCGCTCTTTCTCGCGTTCGGCTTCGTCCGGATACAGCTGCACGAGGCGCGTTTCCAGACCTTCCTTCGAAAGCTGCACGAGGTAGTCGTCGAGCGACAGGCCGTCCGGCGTGGGGAACAGCGGCAGCTTGGGCTTGCCGAGTTCGAGCGTCAGATTGCAGCGCTTGGCGATTTCGATGGTGTTCGCAATGGCCGAGGGAATGTCCGCGAACAGCGCGACCATTTCGTCCTGGGTGCGAAAACGCTGGTCGGTCGTAAAGCGCTTCTGGCGGCGCGGATTCGCGAGCATGTCGCCTTCGGAAATACACACGCGCGCTTCGTGCGCGGTGAATTCCTCGTCGGTCATGAACTGCATGGGGTGCGTGGCGACCACCGGCAGTTGCAGTTCGGCCGCGATGCCCACCGCCTGCTCGACGTACTGTTCGCCGCCCGGCTGGCCGCAACGTTGCAGCTCGATGTAATACGCGTTCGGGAACAGCTTCGCCCAGCGCTGCGCATGACGCTTCGCGCTTTCGACGTTGCCCGCCGCGAGCGCGAGGCCCACGTCGCCCTGCTGCGCGCCCGAAATGGCCAGCAGCCCTTCGCCGAGACCCGCTTCGAGCCACGCGACGTCGACTTCCGCGCGGCCGCGATACTGGTTCGTGAGCCACGCCTTGGAGAGCAGCTCGCAGAGATTCAGGTAGCCGCGCTTGTCCTTCACGAGCAGCAGCAGGCGCGAAGGTTTGTCGCGGTCGTCGGGATTCATGATCCAGACGTCGCAGCCGGCAATGGGTTTGACCCCTTTGCCGCGGGCTTCCTGGTAGAAACGGACGAGGCCGAATGCGTTGCTGAGGTCGGTGAGCGCGAGCGCGCCCTGACCGTCTTTGGCCGCCGCCTTGACGAGGTCGTCGAGGCGCACGATGCCGTCGGCAATCGAGAATTCGGAGTGGACGCGAAGATGGACGAAGCGGGGATCTGACATGGACGTGATTGTACCTCTACGGTCGCGCGATTTTTGCCGCGCCGGGCGGCGTCGGGACCACGTTGGCCAAACGGACAAGGCTTTGCGCGAGGTCACGCCGATGCCGCAACGGCCCCGGCGCGTGCGTGCATCGGACGGGCAGCGCATCGCGCGATTGAGGGATAATAGCGGATTGCGCCCGCCGCGCCCGACGCCTCGCGAGACCCGGCATTTTCGCCCGATCTCGCCCCGATTTCACCGTTCTGCGCCCTCGTCTTTGCGGACGAAACCGCCCGAATCGCACGAATCGCCTCAATTTGCGTCGCGCCAGCCCGCCGGGCCCGTCCGACCCCGCTTTTACCGTTTGGCCATGCGTATCCTCAATCTCTCTACGTATCAGTTCGCGACGCTCGACAAGACCGAGCAATGGCGCCCGTTCGTGCTCGAACGCTGCAAGCAGCTCGACCTGCGCGGCACCATTCTGCTCGCGCCCGAAGGCATCAATCTGTTCGTCGCCGGCGACGAGCCGAACGTGCGCGCCTTCATGGATTACATCAACAACGATCCGCTGTTCGAAGGCAAGTTCGCGACGCTGCCGTTCAAGGAGAGCTTCTCGGAAACGCGCCCCTTCAACCGGATGCTCGTGCGGCTCAAGCGCGAGATCATCACGATGAAGAAGCCGGCCATCCGTCCCGAGGAAGGTCGCGCGCCGTCGGTCGCCCCGGTCGTGCTCAAGCAATGGCTCGACCGCGGCTTCGACGACGAAGGCCGCCCGGTCGTCATGCTCGACACGCGCAATGCGTTCGAAATCGACGTCGGCACCTTCGACAACGCGCTCGACTACCGCATCGACAAGTTCAGCGAATTCCCCGAGGTGATCGCCGCGAACCGCGCCGACCTCGACGGCAAGACCGTGGTGTCGTTCTGCACGGGCGGCATCCGCTGCGAAAAGGCCGCGATCCACATGAAGGAAGTGGGTATCGACCACGTTTATCAGCTCGAAGGCGGCATCCTGAAGTACTTCGAGGAAGTGGGCGGCGCGCACTACACCGGCGACTGCTTCGTGTTCGACCAGCGCACCGCGCTCAATCCGCAACTCGAACCCACCGACACCGTGCAGTGCTTCGCCTGCCGCGCCGTGGTCACGCCCGCCGAACAGGCCTCGCCGCTCTACGAAGCGGGCAAGAGCTGCCCGGCGTGCCATCCGCAGCGCGCGGCCAGCGTGCAAGCCGCGTAAGGTGCGCGAGCGCGTGAGCGCGTCGCCGCACGGTTATCGCGGGCGTTTCGCGCCTTCGCCCACCGGTCCGCTGCATGTCGGCTCGCTCGTGTCCGCGCTCGCGAGCTGGCTCGACGCGCGCGCACACGGCGGCGCGTGGCTCGTGCGCATCGAAGACATCGACGGGCCGCGCACGGTGCCGGGCGCGGCCGAAGACATCCTGGCGACGCTCGAACGTTTCGGCTTTCACGCCGACGAACCGCCCGAGTGGCAAAGCCGCCGCATTGCGCTTTATCGCGCGGCGCTCGACGCGCTGATCGCGTCCGGCCACGTCTATCCGTGCGGCTGCACGCGCAAGGAAATCGCCGATTCGCAACTGCACGCGCATCGGCGCAACACCACGCTGATCTATCCCGGCACCTGCCGCGACGGGCTGCACGGCAAGCCCGCGCGCGCGTGGCGGCTGCGCGTGCCCGACGAACTCACCGACGAACCCGCCGACGCCGGCGACCCGCGCGCCAACCCCGCCCTGATCCGCTTCGACGATCGCTGGCAAGGTCCGCAGCAACAGGATCTCGCGACCGAGGTCGGCGACTTCGTGCTGCTGCGCGCCGACGGCCAGTGGGCGTATCAGCTCGCGGTCGTCGTGGACGACGCCGATCAGCACATCACGCACATCGTGCGCGGCGCGGATCTGCTCGACTCCACGGCGCGCCAGATCTGGCTCCAGCAGTGCCTCGGCGTGCCGACGCCCGCGTATCTGCACGTGCCGGTCGTCGCCAACGCGGACGGCGACAAGCTCTCGAAGCAGACCGGCGCGCTGGCGCTCGACGCCGCGCATCCGATCGACGCGCTCGTGGGCGCCGCGCGCCATCTCGGTCTCGACCTGCACGACGGCGCGCCGACCACGCTCGAAGCGTTTCAGGCCGACGCCATCGACGCCTGGAAGCGGCGGCTGGCGTCATTGCCCGCACCATCGGCATCGGAATAAAACGGCCGCACAAACAAAAACGGCATGTCGTTCATCACGACATGCCGTTTTTTTACGCGCCGATCCAGCGCGAGGCGAAGCTTACGAAGACGACGACGAAGTCGGCTTGTTGCGCCAGCCCGCGCCCAGACCGCCGAGCAGCGCGGCGAGCGGCTGCTTCGACTGCTTCTGCGGCGCGCCGTCCGGCACGGCCTTGTCTTCGGCCTTGCTGCGCGCGGATGCCGGCGCTTCGTACGGCTTCAGGAAGAAGTCGTCGACCGGCTGCGCCGAACGGTGATGATGCGTGCGCTCGTGTGCGCCCGGACGGCGGTGGCCGACGCGCTCGCCACGACCTTCGCGACCCTCGCGGCTTTCGCGGCTTTCACGACCCTCGCGACCTTCATGACCGTCGCGCTCGCGGCGGCGGCTGCCGCCTTCGTGGTGCGCCACCGGCGTATCGACCGCGAGATGCTCGACGGTCAGCGGTCGCTTGATGAGCTTTTCGATATCGGCGAGCTGCTTTTTCTCGTTCGGCGAGCACAGCGACAGCGCGTCGCCGGTCGCGCCCGCGCGGCCCGTGCGGCCGATACGGTGCACGTAGTCTTCCGCGTTGAACGGCAGGTCGAAGTTGATGACGGCAGGCAGTTCGGCGATGTCGAGACCGCGCGCGGCCACGTCGGTGGCCACCAGCGCCTCGATCTCGCCACGCTTGAAGGCGTCGAGCGCCTGCATGCGCTCGTTTTGCGAGCGGTCGCCGTGAATCGCGGCGGCGACGATGCCCTGCTTCTCGATCTGGCGCGCGAGACGGCTCGCGCCGATCTTGCTGTTGCAGAACACGATCACCTGCTTGAGGCCGCGATCGCGGATCAGCTGCACGACCGCGCCCGTCTTGTCGCCTTCGGCGACTTCATAGACGATCTGCGTGACGTTGGCGTTCGTGGAGTTGCTGCGCGCGACTTCGATGGTCTGCGGCGTGCGCAGGTAGGTCGCCGCCAGCTTCTTGATTTCCGGCGAGAACGTGGCCGAGAACAGCAGCGTCTGACGCTCCTTCGGCAGCAGGTTCAGGATGCGCTGGAGGTCGGGCAGGAAGCCCATGTCGAGCATGCGGTCGGCTTCGTCGAGCACGAGCATCTGCACCTGGCCGAGGTTCGTGGTCTTCTGCTGGACGTGGTCGAGCAGACGGCCCGGCGTCGCGATCAGGATTTCCACGCCGCGGCGCAGTTCGTCCGATTGCGGATTCATGTCGACGCCGCCGAACACCACCGCGCTGCGCAGCGGCGTGTGCTGCGCGTAGGTGCGCACGTTGTTGGCGACCTGGTCGGCCAGCTCGCGCGTGGGCGTGAGGATCAGCGCACGCACCGGATGGCGCGCGGGCGATGCGCTCGTGCTCGCGAGCGGCAAGAGACGCTGGAGGATCGGCAGCGAGAAGCTCGCGGTCTTGCCGGTGCCGGTTTGCGCGGCGCCCATCACGTCGCGGCCCGTGAGGACCACGGGGATGGCCTGCGCCTGGATCGGCGTGGGCGTCGTGTAGCCCTGTTCCTGGATCGCTCTGAGGATCTCGGGCGCGAGGCCGAACTGATCGAAGGTCTCAGTGCTGGGCGTGACGGCTGTGTCGGACATGGTGGCTTTCGCTATAAAGGCGCTATGCGCGCGAGGCGCGGCGCGCCTCAAATAATCACTGCGGATGTTGCTGGGTACGCCTGATGTCGCTGGGTACGTCCGGTGGGCCGCGTGTCGCGAGGCCCTGCCTGACGCCGGCCGGCGGTGACGCAACCCGGCACCGGGACGGACGCTCAGGCGTGGACCGTCCGGCGGACGGCTCGCGGCGCAGAGCGCGGCGGCGTGCTGAACGGCAACGGCGGCGGCGATGTCGATGGCGACGGGGTGCGCTGGCGCTCTGACCGCGCTCGACCCGATTCATCCGTTCCAACCGATGCCTTCACGCGAGCCGGGGCAGGCCCCATGCGCTCGAGCGTTTGCTCGTACCCTCTTTCCGGCTGCGCGCTCGGGCGCGGCCGCTTCAGTCGATGCCGGCGCTTGCGCCGGCGTATCCGGACGCGCAGACCTGCGCCGCCACGGGTTTTTGCCGTGCTGTCCCGCAAAAGACGCGGGCGCAATACGGCGAAAGGCCGGTATTGTAGCACCTTGGCATAAATCCCTATGGCCGCAGGGGCGGCCTTCTGTCAATGGTGCTTACTTTTACCTGACGGCGCCGGGCGGTTTGCCTCGGCGCGCCAGGCGTCGGGCAGCAAACATCCGGCCCTTTACGCTCCTTTACGCGGAGGCCGCGCCGTCCATCACCGCTCTCAGCCCTGCCACGTTTCGCGCATCACCATCAGCCGCAACTCGGTCATGTCCTCGATCGCGTAGCGCACGCCCTCGCGCCCGAGCCCCGAGTCCTTCACGCCGCCATACGGCATGTTATCGACGCGAAATGACGGAATATCGTTGATCACCACGCCGCCCACATCGAGCCCGTCCCACGAGCGATGCGCGTTGGCGAGCGAATCGGTGAACACGCCCGCCTGCAGGCCGAAGTCGCTGTCGTTGACGATATCGAGCGCCTGGCCGAAATCCTTGAAACGCTCGAGGATCGCCACCGGCCCGAAGGCTTCCTTGCGATACAGATCGGTGCCGCGCCCCACGTCTTCGAGCAGCGTGGCCTCGAACATCGCGCCGTCGACCTGGCCGCCCGCGAGTATCTTCGCGCCCGCCAGCACCGCCTGCTCCATCCAGCCCGCGAGACGCTTCGCCTCCGACTCCGAGATCATCGGCCCGACGAAAGTCTTTTCGTCCTTCGGATCGCCCATCTTGAGCGTCTTGACCTTGGCGATCAGCTTGTCGCGCAGCGCGTCGTAGAGCGAGGCGTGCACGAGAATGCGCTGCACGCCGATGCAGCTCTGCCCCGACTGGTAATACGCGCCGAACGCCAGCCGGTCCACGACGTAATCGAGTTTCGCGCCCTGATCCGCGTCGACCACGGCCGCCGCGTTGCCGCCTAGTTCCAGCACTACCTTCTTCTTGCCCGCCTTCTTCTTGAGATCCCAGCCGACGCCCGGCGAGCCCGTGAACGAGAGCAGCTTGAAGCGTTCGTCGGTCGTGAACAGATCGGCGCCGTCGCGATGCGCCGGCAGGATCGAGAACGCGCCCTTCGGCAGATCGGTTTCCGCCAGCACCTCGCCGATGATCAGCGCGCCCACCGGCGTGCGGCTCGCGGGCTTGAGCACGAACGGCACGCCCGCCGCCAGCGCGGGCGCGACCTTGTGCGCGGCCAGATTGAGCGGAAAGTTGAACGGCGAGATGAACGAGCACGGCCCGATCGGCACGCGTTTGACGTAGCCGTGATAGCCCTTCGCGCGCGGCGAAATCTCCAGGTTCACGATCTCGCCGTCGATGCGCACGCTCTCCTCGGCCGCCACGCGGAACGTGTCGATCAGGCGCGTGACTTCGCCGCGCGCATCGTTGATCGGCTTGCCGGCCTCGATGCAGAGCGCCATCGCCAGCTCGTCGAAGCGCTCGCGAAAGCGCGCCACGCAATGGTCGATCACGGCCTGGCGCTTGAACGGCGGGAACGCGCGCATGGCGGGCATGGCGGCTTCGGCTGCGGCGATGGCCTCGTCGATCGCCTTCGCGTCGGCGAGCGCGACGCGCGTGGCGACTTCGCCGCTGTATTTGTCGGTGACTTCGAGATCGGTGTTGGCGGCGACGGCCTGATTCGCCAGATAGTACGGATAAGTCGGCTTGAGCATGGCGTGTTCTCCGGGGAAGCGCGGTCCGTCGGGTCGCGTCGGATCAGCCGCGCCTGCACTGCGCCTGAAGTCAGGCAATGCGGGACGGCGCGCAAGGCGCGCGCCCGCGCGAATGGCTCAACGAAAAGCTCAAAGCTGCGCGCTCAGACGCTTGATCTCGCGATTGAGCACGCGCTCGTTGTCCGAGTAGTCGATCGGCACGTCGATCACGTGCACGCCCGGCTGCGCGAAACATTGCTCCAGCAGCGGCTTGAGCTGATCGGCTTCCGTCACGCGATGACCGTGCGCGCCATAGCTGCGCGCGTAATCGACGAAATCCGGGTTCTGCAGCGTCATGCCGTAGTCGGGGAAATTCATGTTTTCCTGCTTCCAGCGGATCATGCCGAAGGCGTCGTCGCGCAGGATCAGCACGACGAGATCGAGCTTCATGCGCACCGCCGTCTCCAGCTCCTGCGAATTCATCATGAAGCCGCCGTCGCCGCACACGGCCACGACCTTGCGCTCGGGATGCACGATGCGCGTCGCGATCGCCGAGGGCAACCCCGCACCCATCGACGCGAGCGCGTTGTCGAGCAGCACCGAATTCGGCTCGCGGGCGCGGTAGTAGCGCGCGAACCAGATCTTGTACATGCCGTTGTCGAGACACAGGATGCCGTCCTCGGGCATCGCGCCGTAGACGTCGTGCACGAGGCGCACCGGGTACATCGGAAAGCGCGCGTCGTGCTGACCCTTGGCGAGATGCGCGTCGAAGTGGCGTTTGATCTCCTCGAAGCGCGTGAAATCCCACGCGTGCTCGCGCGGCTTGAGGCTTTCCTTGAGCTGCCACACCGCATTGGCGATGTCGCCCACGACCTCGATCTGCGGGAAATAGACCGGATCGACTTCCGCGCCCAGGAAGTTCACGTGAATCACGGTCTTTTCCTCGGCGCTGCGCATGAAAAACGGCGGCTTTTCGATCACGTCGTGACCGACGTTGATGATGCAGTCGGCGTGCTCGATCGCGCGGTGCACGAAATCGCCATCGGACAGCGTGGCGTTGCCCAGCCAGAGCGGATGCGATTCGTCGATCACGCCCTTGCCCATCTGCGTGGTGAAGAACGGGATGCCGGTCTGGTCGACGAATTCGCGCAGCACGTTGCGCGTGGTCTTGCGGTTGCCGCCCGCGCCGATCATCAGCAGCGGATGGCGCGCCGCGCAGATCGCCGACACCGCGTGCGCGACGGCCTTTTCCTCGGCGACCGGACGGCGGCTGAAGCTCTTGGGAATGGGTTTGCCGTCGCCCTCTTCGTCGGCGACGTCCTCGGGCAGTTCGAGATGCACCGCGCCCGGACGCTCCTGCTCGGCCTGACGGAACGCCTCGCGCACGAGCGCCGGAATATTGCCGATCGACACGATCTGGCGCGCGTACTTGGTGAGCGGCTCCATCATGCGCACCACGTCGACGATCTGGAAATGGCCCTGCTTGCTGGACTTGATCGGCTTCTGGCCGGTGACCATCAGCATCGGCATGCCGCCGAGCTGCGCGTAGGCGGCGGCGGTCACGAAGTTGGTCGCGCCGGGGCCGAGCGTCGAGAGACAGACGCCCGTGCGGCCCGTCAGCCGCCCGTAAGTGGCGGCCATGAAACCGGCGGCCTGTTCGTGACGCGTGACGATCAGGCGGATCTTCGAGCGCCGCAGCGATTCGAGCAGATCGAGATTTTCCTCGCCGGGGATGCCGAACACGTATTCGACGCCCTCCGCCTCCAGCGCTTTCACGAACAGATCGGATGCTTTCATCGGCCACCTCGCTACGCTTCGTTTCGCTGCAATCGGCGCGAAATCCGCCCGGAAGTCGCCCGAAATCCGCCCGGAATTCGCATACAGCGCGCGCGCAGGCGCACGCCCGGTTTCACGCCCGACAGAGTACTACCGGGGACGAGAACACGTCGGTGAAACGGGCAAAAGCGCGGGCAAAGGCGCGGGCAAAAGACGCGGCAAAGGCGTAAGCGTGAGGCGGCGGCCTCAGCGCATGATGGTCGCGCAGCCGCTCAGCAGCGGCTTGGGGCTCGCTTCGGACATGGCGTCGTAGAGATCGGCGCCCGGACCCTTGGTCCACCACGTATAGCGGTCGGCCACATACTTCACGCCCGAAGCCGCGATCACGCCGACGAACAGCAGCCTGCGGCCGTCGACGGGCACGAGCGCGAAGCTCTGGCCGTTCGTCCCGTTGATATAGGTGACCTTGAAGGTCTTGCCGTCCGCGCAGGTGTAGCTGAACGTGTGGCGCGCCTGAGTCTGGATTTCGCGCACTTCGAGCGGCGCGGCGCTCGCGTGCAACGCGGCGCAGGTCAGCCCGAGCGCGAGCGGCGCGCGCAACAGGAAGGAGGAAAAAGAAGACAACTTCGAACCAGGCGCTGCGCCAACGACTGTCATTGCGGAATCTCCGGCGGTTGCCGCGAAGCGCGACACGCGCGCCGGGAATCGGGCGCGCGGCGGCGTCACGGATCGATCACGTCCGCGCAGG
>NZ_JAAGPN010000072.1:0-37131 GCF_017104805.1 Paraburkholderia sp. Ac-20347
CGGTGGCTGTTGCGGCTTCCGCGGCTTCTGCGGCTGCGGCCAGCGCGCCGCCGGTTGCCGCCGCGCCGACTCCGGCACCTGTCGTGGCGCACACGCCGCGTGCTCCTGCTGTGGCTGCGTCCAACGCTCATCGACGTGCGATGAATGCGAACAAGCCGCACGCCCGCGCGTCGGGTCCGGGCCACATCCGGCCGATTGCCGCGACGCTGGGCGAGGGCGATGCGGGCTCAGTGTTCGCGCCGATGTCAGGCGTTGTCGCGCTGCGAGTCGCCGCGCCTGCGCAGAGTCTTGCGTCGCCTTACGCGTCCGGCGCGGTTGTCGGTGCGGCGAACCTCGCCACGCCGTATGCGACGGCGGGCACGATTACGCCGGCGCGCCCGCTGACGTCGCCGTATGCTGCAGTGGGCACGTCTGCCGGACGCACGGCGAGTCTCGCCGAACCGTATGCGGCCACGTCGTCGCCGCACGCGTCGAACCTTGCCGAGCCGTATGCCGCCGCGCCGAACGCGTCAACCAGCGCGTCAACCAACGCATCAACAAGCACACAAACCAGCGCATCCCCCACGCAACTCGCCGCCGCGCCAACCCCAGCGCAGGTCGTCGCGCAGCCGCTCGCCGCCACGCCGGCCTTCGCGTCCACGGCTGCGTGGATCGCGAGCGAGTACATGCGCCTCGACGGCCGCGCCGATCGCATCGACGCGAAGCTGTCCGCGCTGCAGGGCGAGCAGGATCTCGCGCTGGCGGGCACGCTGGCGGAATCCGCGCGCGCGGGCAGCCGCGCCTCGATCCTGCTGATCGTGACGATGCTCGCGGGCGCGACGCTGCTCATCTACACGTTCGGCGTGCGCGAGAACGCGGCGCGCGAAAAGCTGCGCGCGCTCGCCGGGCTGCGTCAGCGTAACGAGCGCTTTCAGGGCCTGTTCGACGCGCATCCGGTGCCGATGTATGTGTTCGATCGCGAGACGCTGCGCTTTCTCGCCGTCAACACGGCGGCGATCCAGCAGTACGGTTTCAGCGAGGAGGAATTCCTCGCGATGACGATTCGCGACATCCGTCCGCAAGACGACGTCACGCGGCTCGAACAGCATCTCGCGCGCTCGGACACGCTCACGCAGAACATCCGCACGATGGCCGGCATCTGGCATCACGTGCGCCGCGATGGCACGCTCATCAGCGCCGACATCTCGCATCATTCGCTGAGCTTTCAGGGCCGCGCGGCCGTGTTCGTGCTCGCCGACGACGTGACCGAGCAGATCAAGGCCGAAGTCGAGGCGCAGCGCTCGAACCAGATGCTCGAGACGGTGATCGACAACATTCCGCAGCGCATTTTCTGGAAGGACGCCGAGTCGCGCTATCTCGGCTGCAACATGACGTTCGCGCGCGACGCGGGTCTCGCGTATCCCGAGCAGATCGTCGGCAAGACCGACGACGATCTGCCGTGGCGCGCTTACGCCGAGTCGATGCGCGCGCAGGATCGCGAGGTGATCGTCGCGGGCCTGCCGCGCCTGAACTTCGAAGAGGACCTCACGATCGACGGGCTGCATCGCACGACGATCACGAGCAAGCTGCCGCTGCTCGACGGCGACGGCCGCGTGATGGGCGTGCTCGGCACCTATTCCGATACGACCGAAAGCAAGCGCGCCGATCTTGCGCTGCGTCTGCAAAGCCGCGCGCTCGACGCCTGCGTGAACGCGATTCTGATCACCGGGCCGGGGCCGGGCGGCAGCAATCTGATCGAGTACGCGAACCCGGCGTTCCGCCGCATCACGGGCTACGATCCCGCCGAAGTGGTCGGTCAGGACAGCCGTCTGCTGCAACGCGACGACCGCGATCAGGACGGCCTCGTGGCGATCCGCCAGGCGCTGATGTCGAACCGCGAGGTGAGCGCCGTGCTGCGCAATTACCGCAAGGACGGCGCGCTGTTCTGGAATCAGCTGCTGATTGCGCCGGTGCCCGATCTCGACGGGCGCATCACGCATCACATCGGCATCATCAACGACGTGACCGAGCTGATCCGCTATCAGGAGCAGCTCGAATATCAGGCGAATTACGACAGCCTCACGCTGCTGCCCAACCGCAATCTGCTGCGCGACCGCCTGCAGCAGGCGCTGGTGTCGGCGCAACGGCACGAGCGCGGCGTGGCGGTGGTGTTCATCGACCTCGACGGCTTCAAGAACGTCAACGACAGTCTCGGCCACAGCGTCGGCGACCGGCTGCTCGGCGTGGTCGCCGAACGGCTCACGCGCTGCACGCGCACGAGCGACACGGTCGCGCGCCACGGCGGCGACGAGTTCGTGATCGTGCTGACCGACACCATCGACGAAAAATCGCTGATCAACTGGATGGAGCGCGCGCGCTCGATGATTTCGGAGCCGGTGCTGATCGACGGCACCGAGCTTTATGTCGGGTGCAGCCTGGGCGCGAGCGTGTTCCCGCAGGACGGCAACGACGCCGAGGCGCTGCTCAAGAAGGCCGACGTCGCCATGTACCGCGCCAAGGAACTGGGTCGCAACACGTTCCAGTTCTATCAGCCGGAGATGAACGCAGCCGCGGGCGCGCGGATGGATCTCGAGCGGCGTTTGCGCCGCGCGCTGCGTGACGGCGAGTTCCTGCTGCACTATCAGCCGCAGGTGGATATCGGCAGCGGGCGCATCGTCGGCATGGAAGCGCTGGTGCGCTGGCTCGATCCGGAAGCCGGGCTGATCTCGCCGGCGAAGTTCATTCCGATCGCCGAGGAAAGCGGCCTGATCGGTCCGCTGTCCGACTGGGTGCTGCGCGAGGCGTGCCGCCAGAATCGCGCGTGGCAGGACGCCGGGCTACCGAACGTGCGGGTGTCGGTGAATCTGTCGGCGAAGACCTTCCACCAGCGCGACATCGCCGAGCTGGTGAAAGGCGTGCTCGACGAGACGGGGCTCGCACCGTGCTGGCTCGAACTCGAACTCACGGAAAGCACGCTGATGCGCAACGCGGAGGAGGCGGTGTCGATGCTCAACGCGCTGCACGAGCAGGGCGTGGGGATCGCGATCGACGACTTCGGCACCGGCTATTCGAGCCTGAGCTATCTGAAGCGCCTGCCCGTGGACCGGCTCAAGATCGACCGCTCGTTCGTGTCCGATATCGGCACGAGCGGCGACGACGAGACCATCACGGCGGCCATCATCGCGCTCGCGCACGAGTTGCGTCTGCAGGTGATCGCGGAGGGCGTGGAGACGTCGCAACAGTTCGCGTTCCTGCGCGAACGCGCGTGCGACGAGTTGCAGGGTTTCTTCTTCGCGCCGCCGTTGCCGGGACCCGAAGTGGCCACGCTGCTGGGTGCGAGCGCGTCGTACGAGGAAGGCGCGGCGCTCGCGTGGACGCAGTAAAGCGGGTCCTTTGAAGCCGGTCCTGCGAAGCGGTTTCGGCGCAAGCCCGGCGTCGTGCGAGGCTTGCGCGCGCGACGTCAGGCCGCGGGTTCGACGGGCGGCAGCGCGCGCGGACGGCGGTCGGTGCCGGTCGCCACGTAGGTGAGCGTCGCTTCGGTCACCTTGACGACTTCTTCCGCGAGCCGCATGCGCTGGGCGTACACCTCGACCTCGACGGTCACCGAGGTGTTGCCGGTCTTGACGATATCCGCGTAAAAACTCAGCAGATCGCCGACGAACACCGGCTGCTTGAACACGAACGAGTTCACGGCGACGGTTGCCACGCGGCCGTTGGCGCGGCGGCTTGCCGGGATCGAGCCGGCGATGTCGACCTGCGACATGATCCAGCCGCCGAACACGTCGCCATGCACGTTGGCGTCCGAAGGTTGCGGCACGACGCGCAGCGCGGGCGACTTCTGGGGGAGCGGGAAGGAATCGGTCATCGGGTGTCCGTCAAAGAATAAAAGCGGGGAAGGAACGGCGTGGCCGATGGATCGACGGCCCGTGCAGACCGGGCGCCCTCAGCGGCGCGTGCCGCCTTCTGCGACAATACGGTGATCAGGAATTGTACGGGAAAGCAGCAGGCGGGGCGGGCGGCCAGAAAGGCGCGTCGGCCTCGAATCGGCCCACCATGGAGGCCTGCGCCGAACCCGTCGTTCACGCGATCAAACGCGTCCCCCAATCTCGCCGTGCGCCGCGCTACGACCTGTTGTCGTGTGCCGCGCCGCACGCTCATTGCCGTTTGCCCATGCGCCGTTTTCCCGCTTCCAACGAACCTGCGCCGCCCAACGCCGGGCCGCGCAACGACTGGCAGACCATCGTCTCGCTGCTGCCCTATCTCACCGCCTACAAGTGGCGCGTGGCGTTCGCGCTCACCTGCCTGATCGGCGCGAAGGTGGCCAATCTGGGCGTGCCCATCGTGATGAAGCACATCGTCGACGGTCTCGCGCCCGTGCAGCATCTGACCGCGCTCGGCCGCGCCGAGCACGCGCCGGGCATCGTGCTGATGGGCGGCGTCGGGCTGCTGGTGGTGGCGTATGCGGCGGTGCGGCTTTCGACTTCGCTGTTCACCGAACTGCGCGAAATCCTCTTCTCGAAGGTCACCGAGAGCGCCGTGCGCCAGCTCGCGCTCAAGGTGTTCCGCCATCTGCATGCGCTCTCGCTGCGCTTTCATCTGGAGCGGCAGACGGGCGGCATGTCGCGCGATATCGAACGCGGCACGCGCGGCATCACGCAGCTCATTTCGTATTCGCTCTACAGCATCTTGCCGACGCTCGTGGAAGTCGGCCTCGTGCTGATCTTTTTCACCGTGAAATACGAGGCGTATTACGCGATCGTCACGCTGTGCGCGCTGGCCGCGTACATCGTCTTCACGGTGAAGGTGACCGAGTGGCGCACGCATTTTCGCCGCACGATGAACGAACTCGATTCGCGCGCGAACTCGCGTGCGATCGATTCGCTGATCAACTACGAGACGGTGAAGTACTTCGGCAACGAAGAGTGGGAGACGAAGCGTTACGACGAGAATCTGCACCGCTATCGCGCGGCGGCGATCAAGTCGCAGCATTCGCTGTCGGCGCTGAACTTCGGGCAGCAGGCGATTATCGGCACGGGGCTCGTGTTCATTCTCTGGCGCGCGACCCAGGGCGTGATGGCGGGCAAGCTCACGCTCGGCGACCTCGTGCTCATCAACACGTTCATGCTGCAGCTCTACATTCCGCTGAATTTTCTCGGCGTGGTGTATCGCGAACTGAAGCAGAGCCTCACCGACATGGACCGCATGTTCACGCTGCTCACGGTCGCGCGCGAAGTGCCCGACGTGCCCAATGCGCCCGCGCTCGCGGTGCGCGGCGGCGAGGTGCGCTTCACGCACGTCGACTTCGCCTATGAGCCGTCGCGGCAGATCCTGCACGACGTGAGCTTCACGATTGCCGCGGGTACGACGACGGCGGTGGTGGGCCACAGCGGCTCGGGCAAGTCGACGCTCGCGCGCCTGTTGTTCCGCTTCTACGATCTCGATCGCGCCGCGGGCGGCACGATCACGATCGACGGCCAGGATATCCGCGACGTGACGCAGGATTCGCTGCGCGCGTCGATCGGCATCGTGCCGCAGGACACCGTGCTGTTCAACGATTCGATCTACTACAACATCGCGTATGGCCGGCCGTCGGCGAGCCGCGAGGAAGTGATCGCGGCGGCGCGCGCGGCGCATATTCACGCGTTCATCGAGAGCTTGCCGAAGGGCTATGACACGCCCGTGGGCGAGCGCGGTCTGAAGCTCTCGGGCGGCGAGAAGCAGCGCGTGGCGATCGCGCGCACGCTGCTCAAGAATCCGCCGATCCTGTTGTTCGACGAGGCGACGTCGGCGCTCGATTCGCGTTCGGAGCGCGCGATTCAGCATGAACTCGATTCGATCGCGCGCGACCGCACGACGCTCGTGATCGCGCACCGGCTGTCGACCGTCGTGCACGCCGAGCAGATCATCGTGATGGATCACGGACGTATCGTCGAACGCGGCACGCACGACGAACTGCTGCGCACGCAGGGGCATTACGCGCAGATGTGGGCGCTACAGCAGCAGAAGGCCAGCGAGCCTGTGCAAGCCGATCAGGTTGCTCAGGTGGATCAGCGCGTGGCGGCGCCCGCGAACGGGGCGCATTGACGTGGTGTGAAGGTGCGGCGCGCGCCGTTCGTGCCCTGGCTCGTCCGGCGCGCGTGTGTATACCGATGGAGACTCAGCGCGGCGTTTTTGCGCGCAATTCCTCGTCGAGCGCCGCGAGTTGCGCGGGCGTGCCGACGTTTTCCCAGCGGCCTTCGAACAGCTCGCCGCTCGCGCGCCGCGCCGCGATGGTTTCACGGTAGTACGGCGTGAGCGCGCGCTTCGTGCCGCGCGGCAGGTCGCGGAACATGCGCGTGTCGTAAAGCCCGATGCTGCCGAACGTGCAGCGCGGCGCGCCGTCCAGCGCGAGCACGCCGTCGGCGCCCAGCGTGAAATCGCCGTTCGCGTGGAACGGCGGGTTCGGCACCATCACCAGATGCATGCCGGGCAGCGCGGCTGCCGCGAGCGTCTCGGCCGGCGCATCGAGTCGCGCGACATCGAAATCGCTGTAAATATCGCCGGCCACGCCCAGAAACACGCACGGCTCGGCGCCGTTTTCGAGCAGCGGCAGCGCCTGCGCGATGCCGCCCGCGGTTTCCAGCGCCTCGTGCTCGGGTGAGTAGAGCAGACGCACGCCGAAGCGCGCGCCGTCGCCGAGCGCCGCTTCGAGCCGCTCGCCGAGCCACGCATGATTGATGACGATGCGCGTGTAGCCCGCCGCCGCGAGGCGCTCGATCTGCCACACGATCAGCGGCTTGCCGCCGGCTTCGAGCAGCGGTTTCGGACAGGTGTCGGTGAGCGGGCGCATGCGCTCGCCGCGCCCGGCGGCGAAGATCATCGCCGTACGCTCGAAGCGGGCGCGCGTCATGGAATCGGCCTTGTCATGAAGTTGCAATGAAGAGGGGCAGGCTCAGAACGTATAGCCGGTTTCGACCGCCGTACCGCGCAGTTCGTCGATGAAGCGCGCGAACGGCACGAGCGGACGGTAGCGGTGCGCGACCTTGCTCGCGTAATCGAGAAAGCGCGGCAGGTCGGCCATGTAATGCGGCTTGCCGTCGCGATAGTTGATGCGGCAGAACAGGCCCAGCACCTTGATGTGGCGTTGCAGGCCCATCCATTCGAGCTGGCGGTAGAACTCGCCGAAGTCGGGATCGACGGGCAGGCCGGCCTTTTTCGCGCGTTCCCAGTAATGCGCAAAGCAATCGAGCTCGAACTCCTCGTCCCAGCTCAGGAAGGCGTCGCGCAGCAGCGAGGCGACGTCGTAGGTGATCGGCCCTTCCACGGCGTCCTGGAAGTCGAGCACGCCGGGGTTCGGCGTGGCGATCATCAGGTTGCGCGGCATGAAATCGCGCAGCATGAACACCTGCGGCTGGGCGCGCGCGCTCGCGATCAGCAGCGCGAAGGTGCGGTCGAGCATGGCGCGCGTGGCGTCGTCGACCTTGCGGCCCAGGTGGCGCTCCAGAAACCACTCCGGCAGCAGCTCCATCTCGCGGCGCAGGAAGGCTTCGTCGAAGACCGGCAGCACGCCCGGTTTCGTTTCGAGCTGGAAGCGGATCAGCGCGTCGAGCGCGTCGTGCATCAGCGCGCGCGAGCGCGGGCCGGGACCGGCTTCGGTCAGCGCGGCGAGATAGGACGCGGTGCCGAGATCGGTCACCAGCATCAGCCCGGCGTCGTAATCGACCTCCAGCACGCGCGGCACGTGCACGCCGGCCTGTTCGAGCAGTTGCGCGACCTGGACGAACTCGCGGCATTTTTCGGGCGGCGGGGCGTCGACCGCGATCAGCGTCGCGCCGTGCGCGCCGGCGCTGGCGAGGCGGAAATAGCGGCGAAAGCTTGCGTCGGCGGAGGCGGGCGCGAGCGTGGACAGGTCGAGGGCGTACTGTTGCGCATGGCCGGACAGCCAGGCGGCGAGCAGGTCGCGGCGGCCGTCGGAGGACGACGGCGCGGCGTTTGGCGGAGCAGGGAAGGTCATGTAACCGGAAGCAAAATCAGTGGAACAACGTCTTGCCATATAATACCCCACGACTTTTTTGACGCGACTCGCGCCAAAGCCCGCATGACGGTTCGCCCCCGCCGCACTGATGCCCAGTCCATCGTCCGATGAATTGTGAATATTGGTGCGTGCAGTTGCCTTGTACGCCTCGTTTGCCGCCGGTCCGGTTTCTCGCCCGGAGCGGCGCCGGGGCGCGAAAGGCGGCGGCCGGGACAGCGGGCAGGCGGCCGGGCCGATACGCCAAAACCATACATGCCGCCCAGACAGTTTTTCCAGACGATCTCCAACAGTGACGACGGCGTGCCGGGCAAGCGGCGGCTCATCGCGGCGCTCGTGGCCATGCCGGGTCTCGTGCCTGTGCTCGCGCACGCCCAGCTCGCGGGCGACGCCGCGCAGGCCGTGCCGCTGGACGGCGCGTGGAGTCTGCGCCTCGCGCCGCAGCTCGAGGACATCCCGGCCGTTCCCGGCCATCGTCCGGCCACGTTCATCCTCGGCGACTCGACCACCGGCACCTCGGGCACCGACGCCGCCGTCAAGGGCTCGGCCGAGCTGCGCCAGGGCGGGAACATCGTCAAGGGCGACGCGCTGCATTACGACGTCGACACCGACATGGCCAACGCGTATGGCAATGTCACCGTCGTGGAGAACGGCACCAGCTTCACCGGTCCTGAAGCGCACCTGCAGATCGGCGCGAGCGAAGGCTTCATGCCGACGCCGAAGTACCATTTTTCGATGACGGGCGGCTCCGGCAGCGCGGAGCGCGCCGACCTGCTCGACAACGAGCGCTCGGTGCTCACGAACGGTACCTATACGGCCTGCCAGTGCTCGACGAATCCCGCCTGGTACATCAAGGGCACGGAGTTCGACTTCGACACGGGCGCCGACGAAGGCGTCGCGCATAACAGCGTGCTGTTCTTCCAGAACGTGCCGATCTTCGCGAGCCCGTGGATCTCGTTCCCGCTCTCGGGCGACCGCCGCAGCGGCCTCCTGCCGCCGACGTTCTCGCTCAGCTCGACGAACGGCTACGAAATCGCGCTGCCGTATTACTTCAACATCGCGCCGAACCGCGACTTCACGTTCACGCCCGAGCTCATCACGAAGCGCGGCGTGTTCCTGCAGGGCAACTACCGGTATCTGTCGGCCAATTACTCGGGCTCGATCACCGGCACGTTCCTGCCCGACGACGCGATCACGAAGACCAACCGCTACGCGCTGTTCATCCAGCACAACCAGAACTTCGGCAACGGGTTCGGCGGTTACATCTACTACAACAAGGTCTCGGACAACACCTATCCGGAAGACCTGGCGTCGCCGGCCAACCAGTTCCTGAACGGCACCCAGCTGCTGTACCAGCAGGAAGCCGGCGTCACCTACAACAACGGGCCGTGGTCTGTGCTCGGCCGCTATCAGCACTGGCAGACGCTGTATCCGTCGGTCGCGCCGTATGGCCGCGAGCCCGAGCTGAACGTGAAGTACGCGAAGTACAACGTCGGCGGCTTCGACTACGGCATGGAAGCCGACTACTCGCGCTTCCGCATCACCGAGGACGACGCAACCGAAGGCGACCGCGTCGTCTTCAATCCGTACCTGTCGTATTCGCTGATGGGGCCGGGTTACTTTGTCACGCCGAAGGTGCAGTGGCACTTCGCGTCGTACAACCTGAGCAACATCGGCACGCCGGGCACGACGTTCGGCTCGCCGGTCGGCACGCCCAAGAGCTTCACCGAATCGGTTCCCACCTTCAGCTTCGACACGGGCCTCGTGTTCGACCGCTCGGTGCATCTGTTCGGCCAGGACTACATCCAGACCCTGGAGCCGCGTCTGTACTATGTGTACACGCCTTACCGCAACCAGGAGTTCGCGCCCCTTTTCGACACCGCCGAGGCCGACTTCGGGCTCGCGGAGATCTTCACGCCGAACACCTTCGTCGGCAACGACCGCATCGCCGACGCGAACCGCCTGACGGCCGCGATCACCACGCGTTTCCTCGACCCGGCCACGGGCGACGAGCGCGCGCGTTTCGTGCTCGCGCAGCAGTACTATTTCAGCGACCAGCGCGTCACGCTCACGCAGGATCAGACGACCACGGGCGCGGCGCATTCGGACCTGATCGCCGGTATGTCTCTGAAAGTCGGGGGCGGTTTCGCGTCGGAAACTGCGTTCCAATATAATGCCGACGATAATCGTCTGGAGAAGGCGAGCGTCGGTTTTGGCTACAGCCCGGGTCCGAGCCGCGTGCTCAACGTCGCGTACCGTTACACGCGCGAAAACAACACCACGCTCGACAACCAGCCGATCAACCAGATCCTGATCTCGGCCCAATGGCCGTTTTCGCACCGGGTGTACGCTGTGGGCCGCTTCAACTACGATCTGAACGGTCATCGGATCGTCGACGGTCTGCTGGGCATGCAGTACGACGCAGATTGCTGGGCGCTGGGCGTGGGTATCCAGCGCTACGCGAACGGGATCAACACGACGGGCGGCAACAATTCGGCCACGCGTTTTCTCGCACAGCTCACGCTCAAGGGGCTGTCGAACGTCGACAACGGGCTGGTGGCGGCGTTCAAGGCCAGCGTGCCGGGTTACACGGCGCTGCCGGGCCAGCCGCCGTTGCCGTCGCGCTTCACGGACTATCAATGACGCGCCATCCGGTCCGATGGACCGGCACGGCGCGCAGTGGGTTGCTTAGAGACGGGCGAAGCTGCCCGCCAACTTTGGAGTATCTGTGGGAATCATGAAAAAGCTTCGACTGGCAGCGTACGCTGCGAGCCTCTTCGCCGTCGCAGGACTGTTGCCGGCCGCGCCGGCGCAAGCACAGCAACTGTCGGCCCCGAGCGGCCAGACTGTCGACACGATTGCCGCGATCGTCAACGATGGCGTGATCACGCAACGCGAACTCGACGAGCGCGCCGCGCTCATCACGCGCCGCCTGACTCAGCAGAACGCGCCGGTGCCGCCCACCGACCAGCTGCGCGCGCAGGTCCTGAACCAGATGGTGCTCGAACGCATCCAGCTGCAAAAGGCGAAGGAGGACGGCATCACCATCGACGACGCCTCCGTGAACCGCACGCTCGAGCGCCTCGCGCAGGCCAACGGCATGGATCTCGCGACCTATCGCTCGCGCATCGAAGCCGCCGGCGTGCCCTGGTCGACGTTCACGCGCGACGCGCGCACCGAACTCACGCTCTCGAAGCTGCGCGAGAAGGAAGTGGACAGCAAGATCTCGGTGTCGGACGCCGAAGTCGCGAACTACATCGCCAGCCAGCGTGGACCGAACGCGGGCCAGCAAAGCGACCTGCACTTCGAGCACATCTTCATCAAGGCGCCGCTGAACGCGTCGGAAACCGACATCGAAGCCGCACAGAAGAAGGCCGACGCGCTCCTGAAGGAAGCGCAGTCAGGCAGCAAGTTCTCGAGCCTCGCGAAGTCGAACTCACAGGCGCCGGACGCCAGCAAGGGCGGCGACATGGGCTTCCTCGCGCCGTCGAAGCTGCCGCAGGAATTCGTGACCGCGGCGTCCACGCTGCGCCCGGGCGAGATCAACCCTTCGGTGATCCGCACCAGCGACGGCTTTGAAATCGTTCGCCTCGTCGAGCGCCGCCAGGGTCAGGGCACGAGCGCATCCGCGCCGCAACTGGTGCAGACGCACGTGCGCCACATCCTGCTGCGCGTGGGCGACGGCATGTCCGAACCGGAAGCGCGCCAGAAGCTGCTGGAAATCCGCCGTGAAGTGGCGGCGGGCGGCGACTTCGCCAAGTTCGCGCGGACCTACTCGCAGGACGGCTCGGCTTCGCAGGGCGGCGACCTCGGCTGGATCAGCCCGGGTGAAACCGTGCCGGAATTCGAGCGCGCCATGAACACGCTGCAGGACGGCCAGCTCAGCGAGCCGGTCCGCACCGAATACGGCTACCACCTGATCCAGGTGCTGGGCCGCCGCGAAGCGGAAGGCTCGGTTGCGCAGCAGATGGATCTCGCGCGTCAGGCCATCGGCCAGCGCAAGGCGGAACAGGCCTACGCCGACTGGCTGCGCCAGCTGCGTGACAGCGCCTACGTCGACTACAAGATCAGCGGCATGACGCCGCCGCAGCAACACTGATCGATCCAAGGACGCACGCCGTGAACGCCCCCGCTTCTTCGACTTCAGCTCCGCGGGGGCCGCGGCCGCTCCGCATCGCCATCACGACCGGCGAGCCGGCCGGCGTCGGTCCCGAACTCACCGCCGCCGCCCTCGCGGGCGCCTCGGCGCACTGGCCCGGCGCCGAATTCGTGGTGCTGGCCGATCAAACCCTCATGGCGGCGCGCGCCGCCGCCGTGGGCGTCGACTGGGCAGCCGTGCTGGCGGGCGGCAAGGTCAGCGTGGAACACGTGGCGCTCGCCGCGCCCGCGCCGGCCGGTAAGCTCGACGCCGCCAACGGTCCCTATGTGCTCGCCTTGCTCGACCGCGCCATCGACGGCGCCGTGGCGCAGGACTACGACGCCATCGTCACCGCGCCGCTGCAGAAGAGCACGATCAACGACGCCGGCGTGCCGTTCACCGGCCACACCGAATATCTCGCCGAACGCACGCATACGCCGCGCGTGGTGATGATGCTCGCGGGCACCGGCGCGCGGCCGCTGCGCGTGGCGCTCGCGACCACGCATCTGCCGCTCAAGGACGTCTCGGCGGCGCTGACGATCGACGGTCTCGTCGAAACGCTGCGTATCATCGACCACGACCTGCGCCACCATTTCGGCGTGCCCACGCCGCGCATTCTCGTCACCGGGCTGAATCCGCACGCGGGCGAGAACGGTTATCTGGGCCGCGAGGAAATCGACACCATTTCGCCCGCGCTGGCCAAGGCCGCGGCCGAGGGCATCGACGCGCGCGGTCCGTATCCCGCCGACACGCTGTTCCAGCCGCGCTATCTGAAAGACGCCGACTGCGTGCTGGCGATGTTCCACGATCAGGGCCTGCCGGTCCTGAAATACGCGACGTTCGGGGAGGGCATCAACGTGACGCTGGGCCTGCCGATCGTGCGCACCTCGGTCGATCATGGCACCGCGCTCGACCTCGCCGGCACGGGCCGCGCGGACGCGGGCAGCCTGATCGCCGCCATCGACACGGCGGTTTCGATGGCGCGCCACCGGCGCACCGTCTGACCGCCGTTACTGATTTCACGAAGATGTCCAATAGCAGCAGCAAGCACCAGGGCCACTTCGCGCGCAAGCGCTTCGGCCAGAACTTCCTCGTCGACACCGGCGTGATCGACTCGATCGTCGACGTCATTCGCCCGCAGCGCGGCGAACGCATGGTCGAGATCGGGCCGGGCCTCGGCGCGCTCACCGCGCCGCTCATCGAACGCCTCGCCACGCCCGAAGCGCCGCTGCATGCGGTCGAACTCGACCGCGACCTGATCGGGCGTCTCACGAAGAAGTTCGGGCCGCTGCTCGAACTGCACGCGGGCGACGCGCTCGCTTTCGACTTCGGCTCGCTTGCCGCGCCGGGCGAGAAGCCGACGCTGCGCATCGTCGGCAATCTGCCGTACAACATTTCGAGCCCGCTGCTGTTTCACCTCGCCACGTTCGCCGAGCGTGTGATCGACCAGCATTTCATGCTGCAGAACGAAGTGGTCGAGCGCATGGTCGCGGAGCCGGGCACGAAGGCGTTCAGCCGCCTCACGGTGATGCTGCAGTACCGCTACGTGATGGACAAAATGCTCGACGTGCCGCCCGAGTCGTTCCAGCCGCCGCCGAAGGTGGATTCGGCGATTGTGCGCATGATTCCGTTCGCGCCGCACGAACTGCCGAAGGTCGACGCCGCGCTGCTCGGCGAGATGGTGACGGCCGCCTTCTCACAGCGTCGCAAGATGCTGCGCAACACGCTGTCGGACTATCGCGATCGCGTGGATTTCGACGCGCTCGGTTTCGACCTGCAACGCCGCGCCGAAGACGTGCCGGTGGACGAATACGTGCGCGTGGCGCAGGCGCTCGGCAACGCGCAAGCCTGACCAAGCCGCGGTACCGATAAAAAAGGCGCGATGGCTCTGGCCACCGCGCCTTTTGTTTTGCCGCGCGACGTCGGGACGCGCCGACGCGCTGCCTCAGCCTTCGCCGCGCACCGCCTCGTAGGCCTTGAGCTGGCTATAGACGATGCGCAGCACCGACAGCTCGCTCGACGCGCGCTGCGCCGCGCCGCCGCGGCGGATCAGGTCGCCGAGGATGTGATCGGCCTCGATGCGCGAGCCGTTCTGCACGTCGCGCAGCATCGACGCCGTGAGCGACGAGCCGGTGGCGAACAGCATGCCGCGCGAGCGTTCGAGGAAGCTGTCGCGTACCGCGTGACCGTGCTCGGCCGCGATCGCGCGGCATTCGGCGAAGATGCGCTCGATGGTCGCCGCGCCGTCGGGCGTTGCGACGATTGCGCCGATGGGCGCGCGAAAGAGGCAGGTGCTGCCCGCGAGCGAGGCGAGAAACACCCACTTTTCCCACATTTCCTGCAGGATGCGCTCGCTCGCCTTGATGATGAAGCCGGCGTTGCCGAAGGTATCGGCGATGGCCTGCGCACGCGCCGAGATGCCGCCGCCCAGTTCGCCGAACGTGATCGCCTGCGAGTCGTTCAGATGCACGATTTCGCGCTGCTCGTTGAGCGTGGACGCGATCAGACAGACGCCGCCGAGCACGGCCTGGGTGCCGAAGCGCGCCTGCAGCACGTCAAGATGACGCATGCCGTTGAGCAGCGGCAGGATGGCAGTATCGGGACCGACGGCGGCGGCGAACGAATCGATCGCGCTGTCGAGATCGTAGGCCTTGCAGCTGAGCAGCACGAGGTCGAACGGCTGCGTGCCGGGCGCTTCGAGCGCCTCGCGCGTGACCGTTTTCGGGTCGCGCAGCGTAAGGTCGCCCGCGTGCGGGCTGCGGATCACGAGACCGTGCTCGCGCATCTGCGCCGCGCGCGCGTCGCGCACGAGAAATGTCACATCGCGCCCGGCCGCGGCGAGCCGCCCGCCGAAATAGCCCCCAGTCGCCCCCGCACCTACCACCAGAATCCGCATATCGACTCCTTTCCATTCTTTCGTTGAACGCAAGCCAGACCGGACGCGCGCAGATGCGCCGCCCGGTGAAATCGGGATGGCGAACATGCTAGAGCAAATCGGACGGGCTTGCCTGGCGCGGTGGAGCGGTTGGGAGCGCGTGGAGGCGGCGTCGGCAGGGGCGGCGGGATTTTGGTACAGTCCGGGTTCTGACGTTGGCAAAAAACGGAGTCCACCACAATGCGCCTGCTGCACACGATGATCCGGGTCGGCGACCTCGACCGCTCGATCAAGTTCTACACCGAATTGCTCGGCATGAAACTGCTGCGCCGCGAAGACTATCCCGATGGCAAGTTCACGCTGGCGTTCGTCGGCTACACCGATGAGCGCGACGGCACCGTCATCGAACTGACGCACAACTGGGACACGCCGTCGTACGACCTCGGCACCGGTTTCGGCCATCTCGCGGTCGAAGTCGAAGACGCGTACGCCGCGTGCGCGAAGATCAAGGAGCAGGGCGGCACCGTGGTCCGCGAAGCCGGCCCGATGAAGCACGGCACGACGGTCATCGCGTTCGTCACCGACCCGGATGGGTACAAGATCGAGTTTATTCAGAAGAAGTAAGGATGAGCCGAGGCGGGGTCGGACTTATCCGATCCCGCTCCACGATTGCGGCCCCGCATTCGTTGATATATGTAAATCGCCCGCACGAAACAGAAAAAGAGAGCGCGATTTATATGAATTTAAAATTCCCCTCAGATTTAAGCGTATCGACACGCTAATTCTCATTTATTCGATATCGGTGTGCACGAGCCGGGGGTATTTCTTACCCGCATTCCGAATGATCAGATCGAGAGTCTTATAAAAATCATTCGGTTGGCTTCGTTTGTACAAATTGCGAACGTTGTCTTTACTCTGCGACTGCGCGAAGCCATGCGTTTCGAGACATCGCTGCGATGCTCGGCAAATTGCATTGCTTATCCAATTCGGATTGTTCCTATAGACCTCTCATGCCGTCCGGCAGAGACTTTCGCTCTCGCTCATTAACTAAAAACATCTGACGAACGCTCCGAGCGAAAGTCGATCCGGACCGGCGAGTGTGCTGGCCGGGTCGCGGAAGCCGTTATGTCGTTCGCGCATGCGTGCGCTTTCGTGCTTGCAGAGAGAGGGGGCGGATATGCAGGTGGTTCTTCTGGTAAGTAGTCCTTCTATTAGCTCTGTAGGCAGTGGTCGTGGCTGGAAATGTATCGAATGAGTCGTCTGCATGGGCGTGCCTGTTGGCAGGCTTCCTCGCGCAAACCCGCGCAGCATCTCGCGCGGCCACTCGAACATTCGACGAGTACGGTATGGACCTGTCTAGACAAAACGAGGTTGGCAAAACGCGTCGCCCAGCGCGCGCGCTTGCACGCCTGCTCGACGTGCTCTTGATCGTCGCGGGAGCCGTTATCGCTGCACGTGCGCACAGCGAAGCCGAACACACGGGCTACGACAGCGCACTGGTGGCGTTCACCTTGCTATTCGCCATGATGCTCTTTCCCGCATTCGACACACACCGTGGCGCAAGACGGCATCTGTTCTGGCGATGCGTGTGCGCGCCTGCGCTGGGCTGGTCGTTCGCGCTAGCTGGTGCGGTATTGCTTGTTTCCATCGTGCATCGTGCCTACCGGCCCGATGTGCTGTGGATTGCCGAGTGGGCGCTGATTTCCGGTGCGGGGCTCATTGCGTTCCGGCTGGCCGAATCCGCGCTGGGTTTGCGTCGCATGGAAAATGGCGCGCGCTCGCGCGCAGTCGCCATCGTGGGGAGCGGCGCGCACTGCCGCCAGTTGTTGCGCAAGGTCGAATCGACGTCGGACTCGCTTTACCGCGTCGCCACTATTTTCGACACTGGCCCGGATGCTGGCGCGGCGCCGGGCAACGTTCCGGCGTTTCGTGATCGCGAGGGCTTCGCGGCGTTTGTGCGACGCTATGGCGTCGAGGAGTTGTGGCTTGCGTTGCCGCTCGCCGAAGTCGAAACGATTTTGGGTTTCACCGGACTCTTTCGCAACGACCTGATCAACATTCGCTTTATTCCGGACGTGAGTGGTCTTGCCCTCTTCGACGGAGAGATGGTGAATCTTGAGGGCACGTCCGCGATCAATCTCGTGGGCTCGCCGCTTTCGTCCGACGCGCTCGCAAAAAAAGACGTCTTCGATCGCGTCTTCGCGTTCTGCGCGCTGCTCGGCCTCTCGCCGGTTTTGCTTGTCGTCGCGCTCGCCATCAAGCTGACGTCGCGCGGTCCGGTGCTCTTTACGCAGCGGCGCAAGGGCGCCAACGGCAAGGTCTTCAACATCTACAAATTCCGCAGCATGCGGGTGCACACGCAGACCGCAGGCGTCGTCAAGCAGGCGACGCGCAACGATCCGCGCATCACGCGCGTCGGTGCGTTTTTGCGCCGCACGAGCCTCGACGAACTGCCGCAGTTCTTCAACGTGCTGCGCGGCGAGATGTCGGTGGTCGGGCCGCGTCCCCATGCCATCGAGCACGACACGCTCTACCAGGACATCGTCGACGGCTATATCCACCGCTATCGCATCAAGCCTGGCATCACCGGCTGGGCGCAGGTGAACGGCTTTCGCGGGGAAACTGACCGCATCGAGAAGATGCAGGGGCGCGTCGAACACGATCTCTATTACCTCAGCAACTGGTCCTTCGGTCTCGACATGCGCATCGTGCTCATGACGGCCTTCAAGGGGCTCGTTCATCGCAACGCTTATTGACTAGCTGGAACGTAGAAGTGCTCAAACGAACGAAAACGCCGCCGGTCTTTGCGGCGCGCCAGACAAGCCTGCACGGCGCTATCCGGATTTCCGGCGTGGTCGCCGTCGTCGTGCTGTGCTCGATGCTCGGGGCGTGCGCGATCGCGCCGGGCATGCGCATGCTGACGTCGTCGATACAGACGCCGTGGAACACCGAACGAAACAGCAACGCCCAGGCGGACGCGCCTGCCACGAGCGCCGACGCACCACAAGCCGCCGGTGCGGAGGCCGAGCCTCCCGTCGTGCGCCCGACGCGCACGACCGAGGCTAGTGCCGCAGTGCCGGAAATCGCCGTCACCGAACTCGACGTTGCACTGGTCAAGCAGTTTCAGGACGCGCGTCTGGAGCAGCAGCGGCAGCAGGTCAGCCTGCTCTCGACCGCGCCGCAGGCCTACACGATTGGTGCGGGCGACGTGCTGCAAATCGTGGTCTGGGACCATCCGGAAATCGCGGCTGCTGTGGGTTCGACGCAATCGCAGGCGTCGACGCGTCCCGGTGATCCGTCATCGGGCTTTGTCGTCGATCAGTCCGGCGATCTGACTTTTCCGTATGCGGGAACGCTGCGCGTCGCGGGCTTGCGCACGGAAGAAGTGCAGCGCCGTTTGAGCGGCGCGCTGGCGAAGTACTTCGTCAAACCTCAGGTGACGGTGCGCATGGCGTCCTATCGCGCGCACGAAGTCTACGTCGACGGCGAAGTGCGCAGCCCCGGCGTGGTGGCCGTGAACGACGTGCCGATGTCGCTGTACGAAGCGATTTCACGAGCGGGCGGCTTTGCCGATTCCGCCGACCAGAGCGACCTCGCGCTGGTGCGCGGCGGCGCCACGCATCGCATCAATCTCACGCAGATGCTGGCGAGCGGGATCAGCCCGTCGCGCCTGTATCTGCAACCCGGCGACCTGCTGCGCGTGGTCGCGCGCGACGAAAACGACGTGTACGTCATGGGCGAGGTGAACAAGCCTATCTCGGCGATTCCGCGCCGCACGGGCCGCATCACGCTGGCCGATGCGCTCGCGCAGGCGGGCAGCGTCAATGCGTCGACCGCTGACGCCGCGCAGATGTTCGTGATTCGCGGTGCGCTGAACGGCACGCCGCAAGTCTTCCATCTCGACGGACGCTCGCCCGTGGCGATGCTGGTCGCGAAGGAGTTCGACCTTCAACCGAAGGACGTCGTGTACGTCGACGGCAACGCGCTGGTTCGCTTCAATCGCGTGCTGACGTTGTTGATACCGGCGATCAACGCCGGCCTTACTGCGGGGATCGTGGCGAAATGATCGATCGAGTTCTGGTGGTTTGTGAAGGCAATATCTGTCGCAGTCCGTTGGCTTGCGCGATGCTCGCCCAGGCTTTGCCCGAGATCGGTTTCAGCTCTGCTGGAACGCATGCGCTGGTGGGCGAGGGCGCGGACCCGCTCGTGCTCGAAATGGCGCGCGAGCGCGGCGTGTCGCTCGATGAACACGTGGCGGCTCCGCTAACCGACGAACGGGTGCGCGCCGCCGATCTTATTCTCACGATGACGAAAGTGCAGCGCGAGCAGATCGAGCTTGCCTGGCCGTACGCGCGCGGAAAGGTCTATCGACTCAACGAGGACGACGGCGTCGACGTGGTCGATCCCTATCGGCGTCATCGCGCGACGTTCGAACTGGCGTTCGCGCAAATCGAGCATGGCGTTGCGCATTGGCGCGATGTATTGGCAGGACTGGCTCACTGAAACACATGACTCTTCTCAAGCAAAACCGTTCGGCCAGCCAGCCGGACGACGATGAAATCGATCTCTCGGAGCTCTTCAACGCGCTGCGTGAAAGCTGGCGCGTGATCGTTGCCGTGGCGGCGGCCGTGCTGTGTCTGGGAGCGCTCTACGCGTTTCTCGGCACGCCGGTCTATCGCGCGGATGCGGTGATCCAGGTCGACGACGACTCGGGCATGGGCTCAATCAACGACAAGCTCGGCGATCTTGCTTCGCTCTTCCAGAGCAAGGCCACCGCCGACGCCGAGATTGAACTGATTCGTTCTCGCATGGTGGTGGGCGAAACGGTGGACCGCCTGCATCTGGACGTGAGCGCGAAGCCGCACTATCTCCCGCTGATCGGGGCGGTGATGGCGCGCGGCAAAGAAGCCGCCGACAACGGCGAACTGGAAACCCCGGTGCTCGGCCTGGGCAGTTTCGCGTGGGGTGGCGAACGGATCGGCGTCGCGCAGTTCGACGTGCCCGCAGCGCTCTATGACAAGACGTTCACGCTGCGAGCGTTGAGCGCCACGAAATACGAACTGATCGACCCGGACGGCGATGTCGTACTGCGTGCCAATGTAGGCGAAGCCACTAGCGGAAAAACCGCCGAAGGCCCTGTGAAGTTGACGGTGGCCTCGCTGCTGGCCAGACCCGGAACGCGTTTCGATCTCAAGCGCTTTTCGACGCAGCAAACCGTCGAGGATCTTCAAAAGAAACTGGATATCGCGGAGAAGACGAAGCAGTCGGGCATTATCGGCGTCAAGCTCGACGGCGAAGACGCCCAGCGCATCGCCGCGACGCTCAATACGATCGCGAGTCTCTACGTGCAGCGCAACATCGACCGCAAGTCGGCGCAGGCGCAGCAGATGCTCGATTTTCTCGGCGACCAGCTGCCTCAGTTGCGCGCGCATCTCGATCAATCGGAGGCGCGCTTCAACGAGTTTCGCGCGAAGCATGGCGCTATCGACCTCGATGCGCAGGGCAAGCTGTTGTTGCAATCCGTCGTCGACGCGAAATCGCGCCTGCTCGAATTGCAACAACAGCGCGCCGATCTCGTCCAGCGCTTTACGGCTTCGCATCCGTCCGTTGCCGCTATCGATGCGCGCATTGCCGAGATGGAGCAGCAGCAGGATCAATTCGAGCGTCAGGTGACCGGGCTGCCGCAGACGCAGCAAGATGCGCTGCGCCTGATGCGCGATGTGAAGGTCAACACCGATCTCTATATGAAGCTGCTCGACAGCACGCAACAGTTGCGCGTGCTGAAGGCCGGTCAACAAGGCAACGTGCGCACGGTCGATTTCGCCGTGGTGCCGGAGAAGCCGGTGCGCCCGAAAAAGCTTCTCGTGATTCCGCTTGCCGCCGCGCTGGGACTGTTGCTTGGCTGCGCCATTGCGCTCGGCCGTCGAATGATCAATCACGGGCTCGAAAGCCCGGCGGAAATCGAGCAGGCCGTGGAAGTGCCGGTCTACGCGATCATTTCTCACAGCGACAAACAGCTTGCACTCGCCCAGGCGGCGCGGCGCGGACCTAAGCGGCCGGGCGTGTTGGCTGCGGTATTCCCGGACGATGTCGCGGTCGAAGGCTTGCGTAGCTTGCGCACAGCGCTTCAGTTCGGCGTGCTCAAGCCCGAGAACAACATCGTGATGATTACCGGGCCGCGTCCGGGTGTCGGCAAGTCGTTTGTGTCGGTGAATCTCGCGACGGTGCTAGCCGCAACCGGCAAACGAATTCTGCTGATCGACGCCGACATGCGGCGTGGTGACGTTCACTCGTATTTCTCGATCAGCAAAAAGCCCGGCCTTTCTGAAGTGCTGATGGGGCGCGAGCCGGCAGACGTCATTCATCGCCAGGCATTGCCGAATCTCGACGTCATGATGGCGGGCTCGGCGCCCGACCGTCCGTCAGAGTTGCTGCTGCGCGACCGCTTTGGCTCCATTCTCAAGTCGCTCGCCGCGACATACGACATGGTCATTGTGGACTCGCCGCCGGTACTGGCCGTGACCGATCCGATGCTGATCGGCAAGGAGGCGGGCGCGACGCTGATGGTGGTTCGCCATGGCAAGCATTCGGCTGCCGAGTTGCGGGAAACCACGCGCCAGTTGGCGAGTTCGGGCGTCACTGTCGACGGGTTGCTGCTGACCGACGTTCCGCAGCGCGGACAGGCGTACGGCGCGTATTCGGATTATCGGAAGAAGGTCGACTAGCGCGCTTACCCCAGCATTGGGTGGGACAACATTGATGAAACAAAAAGTACTCCTCACATTTGGGACGCGTCCTGAAGCGATCAAGATGGCGCCGCTCGTTCAGCGTCTTCGGCACGACCCGGATTTCGAATGCCATGTTTGCGTGACCGGGCAGCATCGCGAAATGCTCGATCAGGTGTTGGATCTGTTTGCGATCACGCCGGACTTCGACCTGAACGTGATGAAGCCTGGCCAGGATCTGTACGACGTCACGACCTCGATTCTTTCCGGGATGCGCGGCGTGCTGGAGCGTGCGCAGCCCGACATGGTCCTCGTACACGGCGATACCACCACGACCATGGCGGCCACGCTGGCGGCGTTCTACAAGCGCATTCCGGTTGGCCACGTGGAGGCGGGCCTGCGCACCGGCAACCTGCTCTCGCCCTGGCCGGAGGAGGCGAATCGCACGCTGACCGGCGCGCTCGCAAGCGTGCACTTCGCGCCGACTTCGCGCGCGCGGCAGAACTTGCTGGATGAAGGTACGCGTGGCGACTCGATCGTCGTCACCGGCAACACGGTGATCGATGCGCTCCTTCACGTGCGCGAGCGCCTCGCTTCCGATGCGCGGCTACGTGAAGAAGCGGAAAGCGCGCTGCCGAAGTTGCAGGCCGACCGGCGTTTGATCCTGGTTACCGGGCATCGCAGAGAGAGCTTCGGCGACGGCTTCGTGCGCATTTGCGCGGCGCTCGCGCAACTCGCGCATGCCTATCCCGATGTCGACATCGTTTATCCCGTGCATCTGAATCCGAGCGTGCGCGAGCCGGTCAATCGCTTGCTGACAGGTATTGCCAACGTTCACCTGATCGAACCGCTCGACTACTTGCCGTTCGTGAGCTTGATGGATCGCTCGCATCTGATCTTGACCGATTCGGGTGGGATTCAGGAAGAAGCGCCTTCGTTGTGCAAGCCGGTGCTCGTCATGCGCGACACCACCGAGCGTCAGGAGGCCATCGACGCCGGCGTGGTTCAACTCGTGGGAACGGACGTTCGGGCGATTGTCGGCGGCGTCGCGCATCTGCTTGACGACCACGCGAGCTACGTGGCCATGAGTCGCGGCGATAACCCGTACGGCGACGGGCAGGCATGCGACCGCATCGCGCAAGCGTTGAAGGATCGCTGGCTTGCCTGCGCGCGCGCGGCGCACTGACGTTCACCCATCAAGGCATCACTAACATGAACTTCGAAACGATTTCGGTTGTTGGACTCGGCTACATTGGCTTGCCGACGGCGGCGGCCTTTGCCGCGCGACGCAAAACGGTCATTGGTGTCGACGTGAATCAGCACGCCGTCGATACGATTAATCGCGGCGAGATTCACATCGTCGAACCGGAACTCGACATGCTCGTGCATGCCGCAGTGACTCAAGGCCATCTCCGCGCGACGACGACGCCGGAACCCGCCGATGCGTTCCTGATCGCCGTCCCCACGCCTTTCTCGGACGGACACAAGCCCGATCTCAGCTATATCGAAGCCGCGAGTCGCGCGGTTGCGCCCGTGTTGAAAAAGGGCGACCTGGTGGTCTTGGAGTCGACGTCGCCGGTGGGCGCGACGCAGAAGATGGCCGAGTGGATGGCCGAGATGCGCCCGGATCTGACATTTCCGCAGCAGGCGGGTGAGGCGTCCGACGTGCGCATTGCGCACTGCCCGGAACGCGTGCTGCCGGGTCACGTGATTCGCGAACTCGTCGAGAACGATCGTGTGATCGGCGGGATGACGCGCCGTTGCAGTGAAGCGGCGCGCGAGCTCTACCAGATTTTTGTGCGCGGCGAGTGCATTCTGACCGACGCGCGCACGGCAGAGATGTGCAAGCTCACCGAGAACTCGTTCCGCGACGTGAATATCGCGTTTGCGAATGAACTCTCGTTGATCTGCGATCGACTCGACATCAACGTGTGGGAACTGATCAAGCTCGCGAACCGGCATCCGCGCGTGGACATTCTGAAACCGGGACCGGGTGTGGGTGGTCATTGCATCGCGGTCGACCCTTGGTTCATCGTGGATTCCGCTCCTGAGCAGGCGCGCCTGATTCGCGCCGCGCGGACTGTGAATGACGACAAGCCTCATTGGGTCGTCGAACGCGCCGAGAGCGCGGCGAAGCGATTCCGCGAGCCGGTGATCGCATGTCTCGGGCTTGCGTTCAAGGCGAATATCGACGATCTGCGCGAAAGTCCCGCGGTGGAAATTGCGAAGGAGCTTGGGCAGCGATTCCCGGGGCAAGTGGTGGCGGTTGAGCCGAATGTGCGCGTGTTGCCGCGCGAGCTCGACGGCGTGGTGCGGCTTAGCGATATGCGTACCGTGCTGGCGGAAGCGGACGTGATCGTGATTCTCGTCGATCACACGCAGTTTAAGGATGTCGATCCGATTCGTTTGCAGGCGAAGGTGGTGATTGATACGCGGGGGGTTTTGGCGCGTGCGTGACGTCTCGCCGGTCAAGTACGGCGTTTGTGAACCCCAAGGCGAATCTTCTTGGCGATACCAGGCTGGCTTGCCTTGGGAGCAGAGTAAGCAATGAATTACGGTCGTTTGGTTGGAAAGGCAGAAGCAATCATTGCGACAGGAATGCCCGGGTTATATCGCGTGCTGGCGTTCATGGGTGTTCAAAAACTCTATTCGCTCAGTGACCTCGGGCGTGCTGCCTCCGCATTCTCAATCGCCCAAATTCTCGCGTTCTTTACGGCAATTGGGTGGGCAAGTCTGATCCTCGTGCGTGTGCCCGCAGCACGGGATCGCGAAGAGCGCGTTGAGCGCTTTTATGAATTGCTACGTATGGGCGTTGTGTCCCTGCTAGTGCTTGGAATAGGCGTAGTTTTATGGTCCCGGTTCTCTCATTCGGAAATATCCGGGACGGAAACAATTGTGATCATGATCGGATGGACGATCTACCAACTTACGCGCCACTACTTTCTCGCGCTGAGAAAGTATCGGCGCGTAATTTTTTACGATGTTGTTCTGCTCGTGGCCACGACGGCATACGTACTTATCTCTCGCAGACTTGGTGTATCTGCCGGATTACCTCTGGGAGCCGCCCTCGGAACAACGGGTATGTTCATGCTTATAAATATTGGGCTTCCGAGAGTGTTTCCAAAAACTAAGACGATGGAGCTGAAAGGCATCGAGTTTGGATTCACTAACTTCCTTTCCGGTGGTGTGGCACTGAGTCTTGTCCCAATTGCAAATTTCACGGATGGCGCCCGATTCGCGGGAGTCATTTCTCTTATCGCATCGGTTAGCGCGATTAGCGCACTCGTTCCGCGTGCGATCTCGATGTACAGATTGCCGGAGTTGAGCAGACTCGCCAGCGAAGGAAAGTCACTTAAGGAACTTAGCACGCAGACTGCGCGTGAAATCATGCTCTCGTGTCTCGGTGCGTTTGTAGTGAATGCATTGATAGTTGCGTGCATCGTTTTCTACGAAGGGGCGCTCGATCGCCTTTGGTACACGTCGATTTGCGGTGTTGCGCTCTGCGCTCAGGGTTGTATCAGCATGCTCGGGATGGCGAACAGCAGCGTTTTAATGGTTCGAGAAGCCAGTCGAGCGTCTATGACTATCAATGCCGCCTCCTGTTGTCTATTCGTTACTGCACTTATTGGTTCTTACGCCGTAACGGAGAGTCTCAATTTCTATATTGTCCTCATTGTCTGCATCATTGTTACTGTGTTTCGTAATTTCTTGCTTAGAAGGCAAAGTGCATCATTTCTAATTTCGCCACGCGCGGAGTAACGAGCGCTTGCGCTTTTATGACTTGATAAGAGGGCTTAGATGCTATGAATTTATTCAATGTAGTTCTGGCGACCGACCCGCGAGGTGGCAAAGGTGGAGTGGCAACAGTAGTGCCGATGTATCTTGATGCGTTGGGTATTTTTGGACAGGCGAAATTCATTTCAACTCATAATAGTAATGCTGTTTTTGGAAAATTTTTACCTTGGATTGTCTCTTTCTTTGCCTGTTTCGTTTGTGTGTTGAGAAATAGAAAGTCATCTCTGATTTTTCATCTTCATCCGGGATCCGGATTTTGCATAGTTCGGATGTTGATTTTGAGTATTTTTCTGAGATGGATGTTAAGGCGGCATGTGCTGATATATTTGCATACCCCTTATCTTGAGAGTTATTTGAATAGCAAATTCTGGAATACTATTATAAGATTAATAATAAAGACAGCCAGTCGAACTGTTGTGCTGACGGATTACGCTCTGCAACTTTTGGGTCGGCACGGCATTAAAAAATGGATACGCGTAGTACCAAATCCCTATCGATCAAAAAATACAAGTAAAAAAATTTTCAAACGTTCGAGCGACGACGTCCTTGTGCTTACTATGGGACGATTGGTTGATGGAAAAGGTATCGTTGAAACAGTACGCTCACTCGCCTTTCTTCCGGAAAATTACAAATTGGCAATTGCCGGCGAGGGTGAGCTAGAAAGTCTAATTATTCGAGAAATAGAAGATCTCAGAATTTCGCACCGTGTGGCTTTGAAGGGGTGGGTGGACGATGCGAAAAGAAGCAAACTAATGGAGGATGCTTCGGTCTTTTGTTTGCCGAGTCGCGTAGATTCTTTTGGAATGAGCTTTGTAGAGGCACAGTGCTTCGATCTTCCGATTGTCGCCTTTGCACACCCTCCTGTTGTCGAAGTGATCAGCTCTTGTCGAGCGGTATTTGTTCAAGAGACAACGCCGAAAGTGCTTGCGGAGGCTATCGAACAAGCCCATGAACTCGGTAAGAGTATTGAGCACGGAAGCGGGCGGTCTTGGATTGACGCTTCGTTTGGCATTTCAAAAGTGAGTAACCTTTTGGAGAATCTTTGTGTGGAGGTTTGTCAAGGTGATTGAAGTGATGCTCTGTGAACACTGATGGAATATATTTTGGGGATATCTTGATTGATTACAGAAAGTTTATCCGCATATTTTTCATGGTCTACTCAAGTGTGATTTGTACTTCGAGTAGAGCCGAACGATTGAATTATTTTGATGAGTCGCCGTTGGCAGGTAATGAATATCGTTTAATCTATCGTGAAGATTGGAGTGATGGTATTTCTAAAGAGATTAAAGTTCAGCGCGCGAAAATTGACGATATAAAAACAATATCTGAAGTTGGTATTGATAATGCATTGCGCGTTACGATAAATAAGAGCGAGGATTTTTCTCGTGTCGCGAATGGGAAGCCACGAGCCGAGATTATCCTGCCTACTCCAGTCAGATTCTTGCAAGGGCATGATTACATCATTAGGTGGTCGACCAAGATTCCTTTGGATTTTGGTTTTTATACTAGTCAGGCGATCACTCAGATGCATCAGGAACAAAGTAGTGGTTCTCCTCCGTTAATGTTGGCTTTAACACAGCGCGGATATGTTCTGCATCAACGGGGAGCAAGCGATAAAACAGAGCAAGTGATTGATATATGCTGTGCTTTAAAGGAAAGGGGGCGATGGGTGTTCTGGGAGCTTCATTATCGACCGGGCGCAGATGGGAAGAATTCAGTCACTAATTTGAAGAAGGATGGGGAGACTGTGGTTGATTTAATTGATATGGAAAATTCATATCCAAATGACAATGCTGCTTATTTTAAATTGGGTATTTATTTGCCGGGCGGATGGAAATCATCAAAGATGGGGCCGATAACACTATTTTATGGCCCGGTTTCGGTATGGGAGCGCATTTTTGGATCTTAAGGAAAATCTATGCGTCGAATAGAGGTTCTGAATTGTCCGATGGATATGGCTACGATGAACGAAACGGTTTCATTTATTGTAAAGCGCGTTCAGAAAGGAATTTTTACGCAACATATAGTGGTCAACGCGGCAAAAATTGTGCATTCCAGAAAAGATCTGTCTTTGGCTGCGTCAATTCGCGCTAGCGATCTAATCAATATCGACGGGATGGCTGTCGTGTGGGCGGCGCGTTTGCTCGGATATCCAGTTCCTGAGAGAGTCGCCGGCGTTGATCTTTTTGAGAAATTAATCGGGGAGTCTGAGAGAAGGAAGTTCAAAATATTTCTGCTTGGAGCTACCGATTCCGTAGTTTCCAAAGTGGTCGACGTTTGCAGACAAAAATTCCCGGAACTGGAAATCGGCGGCTGGCATAATGGTTATTTTTGGAACGAGGAAGAGGCGCTTGTAAAAAAAATAAGAGAATCTCAGTCGCAGTTATTATTTGTCGCGATAACTTCGCCTCATAAAGAACGATTCATCAATAAATGGGCCGATGAGCTTGGCGTATCTTTTGTTATGGGTGTCGGCGGGACATTCGATGTGGTCGCAGGTAAAGTTCGACGAGCGCCAATGTGGATGCAGAGGTTTGGTCTTGAATGGTTATATCGAGTTATTCAAGAGCCTAAGAGGATGTTTAAAAGATACGCGGTTACAAATTCAATATTTATTTTTCTCATTGGGAGGGCGTGGATTTATAAATATTTTAATGATTTTTAATTGTCTTTATATGCAATCGAGTTGATTATTTTATTTGTATAAAGGTGGGATATGGAAATTCTTGTTTTTCTTATCTGCTCGGTCGCATTATGGTTTTTTTGTCAAGAGTGGAGAGGGAATATTGGATTTGTATTTTTTGGCATAACATCAATTTATGTAATTTCCATATTGTGGATTCCATATTATATTATTTGCAATATGATTTTTAACGCTGGATGGGACTATCCAGTGAGGCCGATGGAATTTTCGTTAATCGGACTGATATTTTGTCTTGCCGTCCTTTACTCGATTTTAGGTAAGAGAATTTTTCTATTGAAGAAACCGGAAAATGTTGCGGAAAGAGTCGGTCAATTTGTGAGGCAATCGAGAGGGCGTGTCTTTATTGTCTTTGGAGCGATAATTGCCGTAGTTGCAACACTATCATTGATTGCGTCAAAAGGGATTGCGTTATCTGTTGGGAATTATGGTTCTAGATTCGAGTCAAATACCGGAACTGGATTTTATTCAATTTTTTCTTATGTCGTGGTGCCAATAGCAACGCTCCTCGTTGTAGCAAATCCGAGTCGTTGGATTGCATTGCGATCGCTCGTTATTGTTGTTGTATACGGTGGCGTGCTATTTTTGACGCTAGGCGGCGAGCGAAATTATCTTGTGGCAGCCGTTACACCAATTTTGCTAATTTCTTACGTTTTAAAACTGATTGATAAAAAGGGTTTGATTGTATGTGCAATTTTGGGTGTGCTATCAATTGCTGTGATGGCATTGTTTAGATATGGGAATTCTATCAATTCTGCGGCTTGGTTGTTGATAGCGACATATACAAGAGACACGATCTTTCCTGTCCGATCTCTTAATGTTATCTTGTATAGTGACCATTTGAGATTTGTTGGATTCGAATATTTTTTCGATCAATTCTATTCGGTTGTGCCTCGGTTTTTTTGGCCGGGTAAGCCAATATATTTGGATACAATTGCTTATTATTTTACTGAGCAAATTTACGCGTATGGGAAAGGATTAATTATCGCGCCAACCGGAATTGGCTCGCTTTATTTGATGGGGGGGTGGTTGTACGTTTATCTAGGGGTGTTGGTGGTGATTTCTGTGTTTTTTATTTTTGATTATCTGATTTTTAACTGCCGTTCGTTATTTTTCATTTGTCTTTGGCCGGCTTTATTTTTTTCGTTTTTTAGTTTTCGAGAGTCAGTTGAGTTGGGGTTGTTTAAGATATTGATTCATTTTGTCGGTGTGCTTTTAATTTACATGTTTGCGAAATTTATCTGGACGATCTTGCCAAAAAAACGCCTCACATAAACGAATTTTTGGTGAAAGGGTACAGCAGCGCCTCAAATCCCCGGCACCATCTCCGGCGGATGCTGCTTCAACTGTTTCCTGGCCTCACGAAACTCCGGAAAGATCGACTCCACCGTTTGCCAGAACCGCGGACTATGGTTCATCTCGCGCAGATGCGCGAGCTCATGCGCCACCACATAATCCACGATAGAAAGCGGAAAATGAATCAACCGCCAGTTGAGTCGAATCCGTCCTTCGCTTGAGCAACTGCCCCAACGCGTCATCGCAGACGAAAGCGCATACGAGCGAAAGCTCACACCCAGCTTCTCGGCATACACAGCCAGACGCTCACCAAAAATCCGCGTAGCCTCGCTCTGCAACCAGCCCGTCACGCGATCCTTGATCTGCTGCGCGTCGGCGTTCGTCGGCAGCGGCAACGCGAGCACACGCGTCTCCTCATCGAAAGCCAGCATGGACGCACCGAGCGTCACCCGCATCGGCTTCCCGAGATACGGCAGCTCCGCACCATCGCGCCATTCCACGCGCGGCAGCGCGCGCTGTTCCACACGCGTCTGCCACTCCGTGAGCTTCGCGAAAATCCAGCGCTGCTTTTCGGCGATGGCGGTTTCGATATCGGCGATCGTGACCCAGCGCGGCGCGGTGATCGTGAGTCCCGATCCATCGATGGAAAAACCGATCGACTTGCGCGACGACCGCTTGAGCCGGTAATACAAGGTCCGCGAGCCGAGCACGAGCGTGCGCAGCTTCGTGCCGTCGGGTGCGAGCGGCGCCTTGGGCGGCGCGCTGGAAGTGGGCGGGGCAAACTGGGCCGACGGCGAAGTTGAATCGGCCGTTGGTGTGGCAGCAGGCGCCGGCTCGGCGAAGAGCGGCAGATCGAGTTGCCGGTTGTCGAGCGCCGCGGAAGGGCGCTGCGTAGGGGGCTTCTGCATCGTCAGGCCTGGAGCGGGATTGCGTGTGCGGCGTGGTGCGCGTGACGTATCGCGTGGCTGCGAAGCTTGCGCATCGTGCGGAACAAACACCGCACGCAACACGGCCCGCAGCACCGCGAACAGGATAGACAGCGCACGCAGCATCGCCGCGAAGGTTGTCTGCGCGACGTGACGCCTGCGACGCTCGCGCCGCGCGTCAGGCTTTCGCCGCGTTTGCCTTGGCGCCATCCGCATCGCGATACGCATCCGGATCGATCCGGCGCATTTCGGCTTCGATCCAGTTTTCCACGCGGGTATTCACTTCGTCGGGCGAGAGCCCGGTCGTCTCGATCGGCTTGCCGATCGACACCGTGACTATACCCGCATATTTAATAAACGAGTTTCGGGGCCAGACGTGGCCCGCATTGTGCGCGATCGGCACCACGGGCGCGCCCGTTTCGATGGCGAAGCGCGGGCCGCCCGTCTTGTACTTGCCCGTCTGGCCTACCGGAATGCGCGTGCCTTCGGGGAACATGATCACCCACGCGCCTTCGGCCATGCGCTGCTTGCCCTGGCGGATCACCGAGGTGAACGCGTTCTTGCCTTCCTTGCGGTTGATGTGAACCATCTTCAGCATGCCGAGCGCCCAGCCGAAGAACGGCACGTACAGCAGTTCGCGCTTGAAGACGTAGCACAGCGGACGCGGCATCAGTGCGGGAAACGCGAGCGTCTCCCACGCGGATTGGTGCTTCGAGAGCAGCACGGCGGGACCGTTGGGCAGGTTTTCCATGCCCTCGATGCGGTAGCGAATGCCGTTGAGGTAGCGCGCGACGAACAGCGTCGAGCGGCACCAGCCGACCGCCATCCAGTAACGCCGCGTGGCGTTCAGGAACGGAAACGCGATGAAGCACGCGGTCGCGTACGGCATCGTGTAGACGATCAGGTAGATGAACAGCAGCAGGGAGCGGATGAAGCGCATCGGTTGGACCGTTCGTGAAGCGTGCGCGGCAGGGCGGGCGTCGTCAGACGCGCCGCCGCGCGGTGGGGAGCAGGCATCGGCACCGGCTTGCGCCGGGCGATGCGGATTCGGTCGAGCGTACGCCGTTCATGCGCGCGCTCGCCGGGGTCATGCGTTGTCGTTCGCGAGGAAGTCGAGCGCGAAGGCACGCAGGTCGTCGTGCACCTTCGTGCCTTCGGGCAGACCGCCCGCGGCCAGCGTCTTCTTGCCTTTGCCCGTGAGCACGAGATGCGTCGCGAAGCCGAGCGCCGCGCCGGCTTCGAGGTCGCGCAGCGAATCGCCCACCACGGGCGTATCGGCGGGGTCGATCTCGAAGCGGTCGGCGATCATCTTCAGCATGCCGGGCTTGGGCTTGCGGCAGTCGCAGTGGTCCTGCGAGGTGTGCGGGCAAAAGAACACGGCGTCGATGCGCGCGCCCACGGCCGTGGCCTGGCGGTGCATCTTCGCGTGCATGGCGTTGAGCGCCGTCGTGTCGAACAAACCGCGTCCGATGCCGGACTGGTTCGTCGCGACGGCGACGCGATAGCCCGCCTGATTCAGGCGAGCGATCGCTTCGAGGCTGCCGGGCAGCGCGACCCATTCGTCCGGCGACTTGATGAAGGCGTCGGAATCGACGTTGATCACGCCGTCGCGGTCGAGGATCACGATCTTGCGGCTGGTGCTGGTCGGCATGGCGTCGCGTCTGGTTGGGTCTGGCGGATGTCCGTGCCGGCGATCACGCCGCGAGACGCGAAATGTCGGCCACGCTGTTCATCTGGCGATGCAGCGCCTTGAGCAGCGCGAGGCGGTTGGCCCGCAGCGCCGGATCTTCGGCATTGACCATCACGTCGTTGAAGAACGTGTCGACGGTTTCGCGCAGCGCCGCGAGCGCCGTGAGCGCGCCCGTGTACTCGCGCGCGGCCAGTTGCGATTCCACGCGCGGCGCGACCTGTTCGAGCTGCGCGTAGAGCGCCTTTTCGGCGTTCTCCGTGAACAGCGCGATCTGCACGCCCGCATCTTCGGCGCCCTCGGACTTCTTGAGGATGTTCGAGATGCGCTTGTTGGCCGCCGCGAGCGAGGCCGCTTCGTTGAGCGCCGCGAATTCGCGCACGGCATCGAGACGCGCGATCACGTCGTCGAAGCGCGTGGGGTTCAGCGCGAGCACCGCGTCCACTTCCTGCGCCGCGTAGCCGCGTTCGCGCAGCTGGCCGCGCAGACGGTCCATGCAGAACTCGTAGATCGCCTGAGTCGATTTCGCGACGGCTTCGACGCCCGCGAACTGCGAGTACGTCGTGCGCAGCAGTTCGACGAGGTTGAGCGGAAGTTGCTTCTCGACCAGGATGCGCAGCACGCCCAGCGCGTGGCGGCGCAGTGCGAACGGATCCTTTTCGCCGGTGGGCGCGAGGCCGATGCCCCAGATGCCGACCAGCGTCTCGAGCTTGTCCGCGAGCGCGACGATCGTGCCCGTGGTGGTGGTCGGCAGGTCGTCGCCGGAGAAGCGCGGCTGATAGTGCTCGGAGCAGGCGATCGCCACTTCTTCCGCTTCGCCGTCATGGCGCGCGTAGTAGGTGCCCATCGTGCCTTGCAGCTCGGGGAATTCGCCGACCATGTCGGTCAGCAGGTCGGCCTTGGCCAGACGCGCGCCGCGTTCGGCGAGTGCGATGTTCGCGCCGCACATCAGCGCGATGGCGCCCGCGAGCGCTTCGAGGCGCTCCACGCGCTGCAGCGTCGAGCCGAGCTTGTTGTGATAGACCACGTTGGCGAGCAGCGGCACGCGGTCGGCCAGCGGCTTCTTCTTGTCCTGCTCGAAGAAGAACTTGGCGTCGGCCAGACGCGGGCGCACGACGCGCTCGTTGCCTTCGACGATCTCGACTGGCGTGGCCGTCTCGATGTTCGAGACGATCAGGAAGCGCGAGCGCAGGCGGCCTTCGTCGTCGGTCAGCGCGAAGTACTTCTGGTTCGTCTGCATCGTGAGGATCAGGCATTCCTGCGGCACCTGCAGGAATTCTTCCTCGAACTGGCACGCGTACACGACCGGCCATTCGACGAGCGAATTCACTTCGTCGAGCAGCGAGTCGGGCATGACGACCTTGTCGTCGCCGGCGGTTTCGATCAGCTGCGCGCGGATCGATTCGCGGCGCTCGCTGTAGCTCGCGATCACGCGGCCCTTGTGCTGGAGCGTGTGCGCGTAGTCGTCGGCCTGGGTGATGGCGATCGGGCCTTCCGAGAGGAAGCGATGGCCGCGCGTGGTGTCGCCGGCGTCGATGCCGAATGCGCTCACCGGCACGATCTGGTCGGCGTGCAGCACCGTGAGGCGATGCACCGGGCGCACGAACTGCACGTCGCTGCCGTCCGGACGCTGGTACTTCATGACCTTCGGAATCGGCAGCTTGGCGAGCGCTTCGTCGAGCACGGCTTGCAGGCCGTCGGCGAGCGTGACGCCCGGCGCGGCGTAGCGCAGGAAGAACGCTTCGTTCTTGCCGTCGCTCGCGCGTTCGAGGTCGCTGACCGGGAAGTCGGGGAAGCCGAGCGCCGCGAGTTTCTTCGCGAGCGGCGCGGTGGGCTGGCCGTTGGCGTCGAGTGCGACCGACACCGGCAGCACTTTTTCGCGCACCTGTTTTTCGGGCGCGACGCTGCGCACGTTCTTGATCGTGACGGCGAGGCGACGCGGCGTGGCGAAGCGTTCGAACGACAGATCGCCTTCGATCAGGTCGCGCGCGGCGAGGCGTTGCGCGATGCCTTCGGCGAAAGCGTCGCCGAGACGCGCGAGGGCCTTCGGCGGCAGTTCCTCGGTCAGCAGTTCGACGAGGAGAGTGGCGTGATGAGCTTGGGTCATTGTTCTGGAGATCCGGTCATTCCTCGGCGAACTTGCGTTCGACCTTCAGCGGCGGCGCCCAGGCGGGCATCGCGGCGTCCTGTTCGTCGGTGGTCAGGCCGGGCACGCCGTGCACCGGATTGCCGAGCATCGGGAAGCCGAGCTTTTCGCGCGATTCGTAGTACGACTGCGCCACGTTGCGCGACAGCGCGCGAATGCGGCCGATGTACGCCGCGCGCTCCGTCACGGAGATCGCGCCGCGCGCGTCGAGCAGGTTGAAGGTGTGGCCGGCCTTGAGCACGAGTTCGTAGGCGGGCAGCGCGAGCTGATGTTCCATCATGCGCTTCGCTTCGCTTTCGTACGCGTTGAAGAACGTGAACAGCAGGTCGACGTTCGCGTGCTCGAAGTTGTACGTCGATTGCTCGACTTCGTTCTGGTGGTAGACGTCGCCGTACGTGAGGCGGCGGATCTCGGGGCCGTTCGGGCCTTGTTCTTCCCACTCGGTCCAGACGAGGTCATAGACGTTCTCGACCTTTTGCAGATACATCGCGAGGCGTTCGAGACCGTAGGTGATTTCGCCGAGCACCGGCTTGCAGTCGATGCCGCCCACCTGCTGGAAGTAGGTGAACTGCGTGACTTCCATGCCGTTGAGCCAGACTTCCCAGCCGAGGCCCCAGGCGCCGAGCGTGGGGTTCTCCCAGTCGTCTTCCACGAAGCGCACGTCGTTCTGCTTCAGGTCGAAGCCGAGCGCTTCGAGCGAGCCGAGGTACAGGTCGAGGATGTTTTCCGGCGCGGGCTTGAGCACCACTTGATACTGATAGTAGTGTTGCAGGCGGTTAGGGTTCTCGCCGTAGCGGCCGTCCTTCGGGCGGCGCGACGGCTGCACGTAGGCCGCGCGCCACGGCTCGGGGCCGATCGCGCGCAGGAAGGTGTGGACGTGCGAGGTGCCGGCGCCGACTTCCATGTCGATCGGCTGGAGCAGCGCGCAGCCCTGCTTGTCCCAGTAAGACTGGAGCGTCAGGATGATTTGCTGAAACGTGAGCATGTGTGCCTGCAGTGTCTTTTAGGGCGGGAGGCGCGGGCTCCGGCGGTTGGCGGCCTGGCGAGCCCGCGGCGGGCGGTGCGCGGCGACATGCGCCGCCGCTCGCCCTTCGCGGGTTGCGGCCCCGGCCTGGAGGCGGCCTGGTGCTAAAACCTGGTGCTAAAACGCTGAATTTTACCGGATTGCCGGGGCGTTGAGACCTGGACCGGCTTCGGCATGGCGATCGGGCATGTTCAGCGATGTGCCGTCATGCCTTCTTGCGGCCCGGCCGTCCCGGTCCGAACGCGAAACCGAACGCCAGCAACAGCAGCGAGAGCGCGATCACCGTGTTGTTGCCGCTCTTCACGTAGGGCGTGAAACCGCTCGTGCCTTCCACGCGCACGTCGAGCGAACCCGCCGTGAAGGTGGGCAGGCGCGCGATCACCTTGCCGTGTGCGTCGATGGCGGCGGTCGCGCCGGTGTTGGTCGCGCGCAGCATCGGGCGGCCGGTTTCGAGCGAGCGCATGCGCGCGATCTGCAGATGCTGGTCGAGCGCGATGGTGTCGCCGAACCACGCGAGATTCGTCGAGTTGACGAGAATGCCCGGCGAAACCGGGTTCTCGCGCACGGTGCGCGCGATTTCCTCGCCGAAAATATCCTCGTAGCAGATATCGACGGCGACCGGCTGGTTGTGCACGAGGAACGGCGGCTGCACGGGCGCGCCGCGCGCGAAGTCGCCGAGCGGGATGTTCATCAGGTTGACGAACCAGCGGAAGCCCCACGGCACGAACTCGCCGAACGGCACGAGGTGATGCTTGTCGTAGCGGTACAGGCCGTTCTGGCCCGGCGTGATGCCGAACAGGCTGTTGGTGTAGTCGGTTGCGCGGCCGTCGGGCGTGATGGTCGCGCCCACGGCGCCGAACAGGATCGCCGTGCCGGTCGTGTCCGCGAATGCGCGGATGTCGCGGCCGAACTTCTCGGGCACCTGCTGCACCAGCAGCGGCACCGCCGTTTCGGGCGTGACGACGAGATCGGCGGGCTTTTCGGTGATGAGCTTCTGGAACTCGTTGAGCGCGTCCATCATGCCGGACTCGGAGAACTTCATCTCCTGCTTCACGTTGCCTTGCAGCAGGCGCACGTTGAGCGGCGCGTTGGCGGGCTGCGTCCACGGCACGAGCGGCAGCAGCAGACCCGCGACGATCACGGCGACAGCGGCCACCGCAGGCACCGCGAACGCCGATGCCGACTTCGTTGCCGCGCTCGCGTTGCCGCTCGACTCCGCGACATCGTGCTTCGACGCCTGCCGACGCGCGACCGCGCGCACGAGCGCCTGCACGACCAGCGCCGCGACGAGCGCCAGCACCCAGCCCACGCCGTACACGCCGACGATCGGTGCGAAGCCCGCGAGCGGGCCGTCCACCTGCGCGTAGCCGCTGGAGAGCCACGGGAAGCCCGTGAAGACGTAGCCGCGCGCCCATTCGCCGAGCGCCCACGCGCTGGCGAACGCGAAGGCGCCGTGCCAGGTGGGCGAGTACGGCAGATCGCCGCTGCGTCCGCTGCTGCGTCCATTGCGCGCATGTCCGGCGCAGAACGACCAGACGAGCGACGCAAGCGCCGGATACAGCCCCAGATAGAGCGAGAACAGCACGAGCGCCGCGCCCGCGAGCACGGCGGGCATGCCGCCGTAGAAGTGCATGCTCACGTAGAGCCACCAGACGCCCGTCACGAAATTGCCGAAGCCGAACGCCCAGCCCGTGAACAGCGCGCTTTTCCAGCCGGTGGTGCGCGTGAGCCAGAAGTAGAAGCCCGCGAAGATCGCGATTTCGAGCCAGCCGCCGTGCGGCGTCGGCGCGAACGACAGCGTGTGGAGCGCGCCCAGCGCGGCGGCGAC
>NZ_JAAGPN010000073.1:0-36326 GCF_017104805.1 Paraburkholderia sp. Ac-20347
TCCCGCAAAACCTCACCTAAGACAGTAAAAGACGAAGAAGTTGGCGCGCAGGAGTGATGATTCTGCGCCACGAGGGTGGGTCAGTTTTAGATGCAAAAAGTGGGTCAGTTTCTACTGCAAATCAACAGTCGAGCGCTTCTGGCGGCTACCCGCTTCGAAATGCGCGAAGGCGCGCGCGCTATCGCCGACGTCGAGATACGCCTTGCCAAGTGCAAAGTGCACGCTAATGCGGTCAGGCAGTGGTCGATGGTCGCCATCGACGAGCCAGGCTTCCATGGCCGCGATATCCGGATCGTTCGCGCTGTACGTGCGCAGATCCGAACGCGCGGCCATGATTACGGCCGAGCCGGGAAAACGTTCCAGCGCGGCGTCGAATGCCGCGAGGGCTTCGTCGCGACGGCCGGCTTCCGTCAGCAGCAACGCGCTACCGGCCATGGCCGTTTCGGCCGAGATGCCGGGCAGCGCTGCAGCCTGTGCGTAGTGTCGCAGCGCTTCCTCGGTCCTGCCGAGTTCCTGCAGCGACTGCGCGACGGTGTGATGTGCATCGGCATTGTCAGGCGTCAGCGCAATGGCTGCGCGCGCGAACTCAAGTGCTTCTTCGGCGTGATCCAGATGCTTGAGCGCCTTGGCGCGCGCGACGAGTGCAGCAGGATGGCGCGGAGCGAAGGCGTTGAGCATGTCGAGCGCGCGCAGCGCAGCGTCGGCACGCTGGCGGGAGACCTCGACTTCCGCGAGATTCAGGTAAGCATCGACGAGTTGCGGATTGAGGTCGATCGCCTCACGCGCATGCTTTGCCGCATCGTCGAAATTGCCTTTGCTCGACAGAAGGTAGGCAAGGTTGCTGTGGGCTTCAGGGTAGGACGGATTGAGCGTCAACGCCTGCCGGTAGCAGGCTTCGGCGCGGTCCATGCGCCCGAGGCGCCGCCATGTGTTGCCGAGATTGTTGTGCGCCTCCGGCCAGCCCGGATTCAGTGCGACGACGCGTTCCAGGCACAGGCGGCTTTCTTCGAATCGCCCCGTTTCCTGCTGCAGGATGCCCAGATTGTTCCAGCCGGAAACGAGCGCCGGATCCATGTTCACGGCGCGCTGCGCAGCCTCCACGCCCTCCGCTAGCAGACCCTTCTGGCGACACATTTCAGCGAGATTGCTCGAGTAGATCGCGGGCGCACGCGGTGCGAGACAGGCCTGACGCAGATGCGAGATCGCCAGATCGAGATTGCCGTAAGCGTGTGCCATCAAGCCGAGCAGATGCAGCGCATCGGGCTGCCCCGGCCACGCGGCAAGCACGCGCTGCGCGAGCATTTCGGCCTGGTCGGCCTGACCGGCATTCCAGTGCGCATAGGCTTTCGACAATGCTTCCTGAATGTTCATGCTGCCAGGAGAGGATGGGGTGCTGGACATGGCGCGGTTCCGTGATACATGAGTGAACAAACTTTTCGATCGTAACATGCGTACATTGGATCGAAATGCGCATCTCGATTGAGCGGTAAAGGATGCGTACGTCGGGAGGGCTAAGCGTCATCCGCGTTCCATCGACCGTGACAGGCTCATCTCGATCGCCACGGACGCAGCACATCCCGGTCGCAACGCCCCATGTGCGCCTCCGAGCAAGCGATGGTTGAGTACGGCGAGATGGCGTCGCGGTTTCCCGAGCAGGGGTCTGTCCGTCCGTGTGCCGTGGTGAAGGTGGGGGAACGGTATGGCGAATGTACGCACGTGGGCATGCGATGGGAAGAACGTTCGCGTCATTCAGCAGGCGCGCGCGGGAGGCCGGCGTATGCTCCAGCCTCCCGTACGGCATCAGAACAACTGACGCAGACGCAACGTGCCGCCTTGCGACAGGAAGCCCCTGCCCGCCTGCATTTCGTAGCGTGCGGTGACACTCAGATTGCGCTCGCGCAGCAGCGTAACGCCTGCGCTGACCACGGCCGAGTTCGTCAGCGGGCTCGTGCCGAGCGTCGTGAAACTGTTCGCGCCGCTCGGGTCGCCAGCGAAGGTTGCCGTCGTCAGCTGGCTGGTGTTGTTGTACTCATGACGCCACGAAACAGTGAGCTCCGGCACGAGCACACCATACGGAGTCGGGAATTCCCGTTCGATCTTCGCGCCCAGATCCGTGGTCACGGAGCTCAGATGCGAAGCATCGACCGACAAAGCCGCGCCGTTGCCACCGCTTTCGGTGTACGCACTTTGATGCAGATAGCTGTAGGTCAGGGTCGCAAGCGGCGTAACCGTCGTGGCGCCGAGCGCGATCGGATAGCCAACCTCACCGCGCGCAACGTACTGCTGGCCGTTGAAGGCACCATTGGTATCGCCCGAGAAGCCCGTGAAATTCACCGAACGGTTCGTATCGTAGCGTTGCTGCACGGCGCCAACCGACAGGTTCGCGTACCACCGGCTGGCGCTGTAGCTCGCGTAGCCGATCAGACCGTATGAGTTGACGCGGGTGCTGTCGCCCGCCGAGTCGCCCGTGTTGTTGATCGCCGCGTTGCTGTAGCTGAACGCACCACCCACATTCCACGAGTCCGTCAACGTACGATCGACGCCAAACAGCAGACCGGCATAGTTGGAACTGAAGCCGTCGATCTGGTCGCGCTCGTCCTGGCTGGCATGACCGCCGAACGCCTGACCCCAGACACCCCATTGCGGAGCGCTTTCGCCTGTCGAAATGCCGCTGCCGCCGTCCCGTTGCGCGAGACGGAGGCCATTGACGTGGCTCGCCACGACGTTGAGCGTCTCGAAAGTGGGTGCTGCGGCTGCCATGCTCGACGTCGATTGTGCGGTCGGGCCGAGCTGCTTGCCGGCACGATCGATTTCGCCAGCGGAGCCTGTCGCCGAAAGCGCAAGCGACGCGTCGTACAGGTTCAGCAGCGCGAGGTTGCTGATGCCCTGGTATCCCTGCAGTGCGCCAATCGCGGAGCGTGCATTGGGCGAAATCGCCGGGGCCGGCGTCGGCGTCGGCGTCGGCGTGGGAGTGGGAGTGGGAGTTGGCGTCGGCGTGGGACTCGGTGTTGGCGTCGGCGTCGGCGTGGGAGTCGAGGTCGAGGCATCGGCCACCGTCAGCACCAGGTCGCTCTTCGTACCGTTTGCGACGGCTGCGCCGCTGACGGCGAGCCCGCTCGCCCCCCCGGCAATCGAATAGACAAGCTGGCTGGCGTTGTAGTTGGTCCCGGCTGCGGTTGCGTCGATAACGACGAAGCGCTGCCCGGCCGCAAATCCGTATGCGTTGAGTTTTTGCAGTGTGACGTTCGAGCCGGATGCCACGGTGGCGCTGCCCGATACGACGAGCCGCCCGTAGCCGGCGTCGGTGGTCAGCGAGCCGCTTGCGGCCGCGCCGTCTGCCACACCGATCAACAGCGTGGCATTCGCGCCCTGCGTGTAGTTGCCCGTGATCGCGACGACGTTATTGACCTGCAGCGTCGCGCCCGTGTTGTTCACGGCATTGCTACCCACGTTGACGTTGTCGTTCAACAGTTGATTGCCCGATACGAACACCACATTCGATGTGGTATTCGTGATCGTGCCCACTGTAGTGCCGAAACCCGTCAAGGTGCCGAAGATGGAACCCGTGCCACCGGTGATCGACAGGTCGGTCGCCGACTGGTTCACGATGTTGCCGGCAATGACACCCATGTTGTTGAGGAGGCCGATACGTCCGGCGTTGGCGATACCGATGGCAGTTCCGGCACTGCTGATCTCACCGCTGTTAAGCAGGGTGCCGATTGTGCCGATATCGGCGATGCCGAACTGCACGCCGGTGATCGTTCCCGAGTTGGAAAGCTGCGTGACGGTGCCGGTCGTGTCGTTTGTGATCCCGTACACGGCCCCCGTGATCGTGCCGGTATTGCTCAGGGTTCCGATCGTGCCGTCGTTATAGACACCCGACTTCGAACCGTAGATCAGGCCGTTATTGGTCAGCGTCCCGATGTTGCCGCTCACGTTATTGTTGACGCCGACGCCTGACGAACCACCGCCCAGAATCGCGCGAATGGCGCCCGTATTGACGAGCTGACCAATCGTGCCTTTGTTATCGACAGCGGCCGTCCAGCCGATGATCGTGCCGCTATTCGACAGCGTACCCAGGGTCCCCGCATTCTCGATCGCGGTGTAGTAACCGAAGATGGTGCCGCCCTGCTCGTTGTTGAGCTGAGTGAGCGTGCCGCCCGCGGCGTTGTCGACACCATATAGTTCGGTCGTGCCGTTTCCGATTACGCCGCTATTGGAGAGCACATCGATCGTACCGGTATTGACGATGTCGGAGCCTTGTGCACCCACCGACGCCAACGCGATTGTTCCGCCGGACTGATTGGTCAGGGTCCCGATGGAGCCGGAGTTCTGAATCGCCTCCTGGTAACCGCGGATCGAACCGCTGTTCGTCAATGTTCCAATCGAACCGCTGCTATCGATACCGTAATTCGGCAATGCGCCGCCGATCACACCCGTGTTCGTCAGGGTGCCAATGGTGCCGGCCGTGTCGTTGTAGAGAGCGGCTGCGTATTGCGCACCCACCGTTCCAGCGCCCGTGATGGTGAGTCCGCCAGCACTGATCGTTCCGCTGTTGGTGATGCCGGCGATCGATACATCGTTGTAGATGCCGGCGTCGATTGCCGTGCCGATGCTGCCGGTATTGGTGACGGTGAGCGCGGAACCGGAAACGACCGTCCCACTCCCGATCGTGATGTCCGCGCCTGCCGTAGCGGCAGCGCCCACGTTGAGCAGAGTGCCGATCGTGCCGGCGTTGTCGATAGCGCCGGATGCACCCGTAATGCTGCCGCTGTTGGTGAGCGTGACAATATCGCCCGCGTTGACAATGCCCCATTGTCCGCCGGAAATCAGCCCGCTGTTGCTCATGCTCTGGACCGTGCCGGTATTGGAAAACCCGTCGACGGTACCGGACAGTGTGCCTGCGTTAATCAGCGTGCCGATGGTGCCGTCATTGCCGATCGCGGCCGTGCCGCCGCTGATGAAACCGCTGGCGTTATTGGTCAGCGTGTCGATATTACCGGTGGAGGCGTTATGAATTCCGAATCTGTTCGGCTCAGCCCCATTCACACCAACCGCATTCGTCGAGTTGATCGTGCCACTATTGGTGAGCGTGCCGATCTGCCCGGAGTTGAGAACCCCCGAACTGCCGCCGATAATCGTGCCGCCGGCCTCGTTATCCAGCACGGAGAGCACACCGGAATTGCGGACGCCGGTGCGGGGCGCATAACCAAAGCCGCCGCTTCCACTGATCAACCCGTTGTTGGTCAGTGTGCCGATACTGCCAGGGTTAAAGAGGGCTTCGCTGCCAGAAGTGATCGTGCCGTTGTTGATCAACTGACCGATCGCGGAATTGTTGTAGATCGCGGCCGCACTGACCGTCAACGCGCTGATCCGGCCATTATTGATCAAGGTGCCGACCGAGGCCGCATTCAGGAAGCCATAACGCGTACCCGCGATCGTGCCGTTGTTGGTCAACGTTCCGAGCCCGGTGCCGACAGCAAGTAGCGCCGTGGCGGTCTCGTTATTGGAGAGGACGACATTCGGGGCAACCGTGCAGTTACCCGACGCCCACTCGATTTCGGGCGTGCTACTGCTAATCGTGCCGTTCACCTGGCAATCGGCTTTCGCGATCAATGGTGTTGCGCCAGCCAGTACTCCGGTAATAGCAATGACTAATGCGCGTTTTTTAGGCTGCCTGGTCGCGAAGCTCATGAACGATTCCCCGGTGAAAATTTATTTTTTTAAATCGGAGCCGAGTATGCAGTATCCCGAAACGTGCTGAAATTATTTTGTCAGGGACCGTTGTATTCCGCACAAACGCCGTCAATACAGGGTTTACGTGGAATTCATCCACAATTTCCATCCGCCCCGATTTGATTTTCTAATTTTCTTATGCGCAAACGTTTTCGAATTAAAGTTCAGCATTGCTAATGCCGTTTACCCACGTGCGGATCTATTCGCCATGAGTAAAACCAGTATGCATACGGAATTAATCGCGAACACCAATTGACATTCAAGATTTTCCATAGTTGGCCCCAGGTCCAGCAGCGGTGCAGAGATAGCAAAGACCTACAGACGGGAACGAACCGTATGCAGCAACACGTCGATCCGTGCATCACGCCATGGCGCGCAACTGTCGCGTATGTCGCCGCATTCCTTGCTGGAAGCGTGACGATCGCAGCAATTACCTGTGTGACCTGGTTGATTGAGAACGGCTACAACGCCTCACTCGATCGCCATTTCTTTGCAGCGACATTCCTCTTTCCATTGTTCGTCGCAGCCATCGTCTCTCTTACTGTACTGGCGCCTCTCTTGTCGCCGGTCTACGCTTGTTGCATCGTCGCGATTCAGAAAAGGGGGATCCGGCGGAGGCCGGCGTTCATAGGTCTTGGCACCGTCTTCGCTTCAATGGGATGGCTGGTGGTCAGCGCCTACCGTTGCGTCATTTCGACTTGCTCCCTCCTGCCGCTTTCATCGACCAGTCACATGTCGCTTGCGTTCGTGATCGAAATCGTAACCGTCGGTGCAGCCAGCGGGATTGCATGCCGAAGTGTTCTGCTCAGCCGGTAGAGCAACCAGGTTTCTCGTTGTCGACCGCGCTCAGCGTTGCAGGGGTGTTGCGGCGCGGTCGTCTTTAAACGTCGAGCATGCTCTGCTGGTGACGCTTTCCTGATGCCTGAACTCCAGCGCTTCTTCCATCGATTCCTCTGCCTGTTGACCGAGGCCCGCGAGGTTGATAGGATGGAACCACTTTCAAAACGCCCTCCCGGTTCGCCGGGAGGGCGTTTCGTTTTGGTTCCCTTAATCACGATGGAACCTTGGAATGAAAGTACCCGTTGAAATCCGCACCGGATCTGAAGCAATCCTCGGATATGTGCAGTATGGCAATGGCCCCGTTCGTGTGCTGGTCATGCATGACTGGCTGGGCGATCACTCAAGCTACGATGCCGTCATGCCCTGGCTTGATGGCCACGCGTTCACGTATGTCTTTGTCGATTTGCGTGGCTACGGGCAGTCCATTGAATTGGCCGGCGAATACACGGTAGAAGAGATCGCCGCCGATTGCCTCGCGCTCGCGGACCACCTCGGCTGGGAGTGCTTCCACGTAGTGGGTCACTCGATGACCGGGATGATTACACAACGCGTCGCTGCAGACGCTCCGTCTCGCATCACGAGCGCGATCGCCGTATGTCCCGTTTCTGCCGCGGGAAATCGGTTGAGCCCGGATGCCCGCGCTTTCTTTAGCAGCACGATAGAAAGCGATGAGGCCCTTCGGCGACTGTTCAAATTCGTCACCGGCGGTCTTTCCGATGCGTGGGCGGATCGCAAAGTACGACAAAGCCGCGACACTGTCTCCCTGGCCTGCCGGGCGAGATACCTTGAGATGCTGACCACGGCCGACTTCGTCGATGACATTCGGGGACTTGAAACGCCCTTTTTGGTCATTGTCGGCGACAGGGATCCCGGACTCGATCCGCAAGCCATGAAGCGAACCTTTCTCGCGTGGCATCCGAACGCGGAACTGCATGTTATCCCCAACTGCGGTCACTACCCAATGCAGGAGTGCCCGCGTTATTTCGCGACCACCATCGAGGGCTTCCTGAAACGCAAATTCCTTTGAGCTGATTGGCTAAAGGAAAACTGAAAGCGGACATATTCGAGCACCGGCTCGGATTGTCCGCGATGGGTTGCACGCGGCCGGTCGTGCTCGAGAATCTCGCTCTTGAGCGCCGGGCCATCAATTTGCGAAATCTAATCTGCTACGTGCCAGACTGAAAAGCCGTCTACGTCGCATTTCGGCCTTTCTATTGCGCTGATATCCGGACCTTTATTGCCAGCACGCCCAGTCGCCAGACAACGAGGAGTGACCTGCATTGACTCCCCGTTTCAAGCACGACTCGAAGTATAGGCATTGAATGCCGTCGCGAAGTTGCGGATCGCTTGCCCGAGGTCGTCGTTGGGGCCCACGGTCAGTTGCTCCGCCGATGCTGTCCAGGTGGTGTGGGCCGCAACCGCCTGCAGCAACTGAGCCGTCATCGCATCGTATCCGTCTGCTCGTTGCTGATCCGAAGCGCTCGGTTCGACGTCCCGCAACACCTCGAGCACGGCGGCGGCGCCACAGACAGAACGCAGCGCCACGATCACCGCCCACAGACGTTCGAGCGATGCGGATCGCCAACGCCCTTCCAGAAGCATGCGTTCTCGCGTTGCCTCCAGCCGGGTGCTCGTGAGCCCCGCCTCGCGCTGCAACCGATCGAGCGTGGCTGTCGAACCGCTGCGCAAGCGCAGCGCCTCCGACGCGAATTTCATATTGGCCGAGATCGCCGCCGAAGTCGCGGCCGCCAGCGCGTCACTCCCGCGCTCGGGCCACAAGAGAAAGCTGGCCGCGACGCCGACGATTGCGCCAATGACTTCATTAACAAAGCGAGCAGCAATCAACCCACCCGCCGGGTGAATAAAGTCAGAAACCAGCATGAACATCGGGCAGAGAAAAACCACGAATAATCCATAGCTCACGAGTCTCGACGCAATGGCCGCAGCGGCAAGCGGCAGAATGGCCAGAACCATGACACCCGGCCCCGCCAGCGTCGCCAGCAGTCCGGCGGCAATCACGCCGCCAATGAGACTGCCACTCGCTCTCTCAAGCACGCGCAACCAGGTATTCGCGGAAATCGGCTGTGTCACGATGATTGCCGCAAGTGCGCCCCAATAGGCGAGCGCGACGTTCAACCGCGTACCGATTGCGAAGGCGAGTACGGTGGCCACCGCCACTCTCAACGCGTGGCGCCAGACGAGCGGAGCGATGCCACGGCTGCCTTGACCCGCCGCGGCTGCGGGTGCAACGGCGCCCTCCACGGGCGCCGAGCCGCCGTCGGCGAGACGCACAATGGCGCTCACCGCGAAAGTCAGCGCGCGTGCCTCGCCATCGTCCTGACCGGCACACTGGTGCAACAGCGCTTTCGACTGCGCGACCACCGTCTCCGGCAACGGGCGATCCAGCAGCGCGTGAGCGTTCAGCGTCGCCAGTAGCTGCTGCAGTCCCTGCAACAACGACCGGGATCGCGCGCTCATCGCCGCTTCGGACAGTCGTCGAGAATGGCCGAACGCAATCAACGCCGAGAAAATTCTGCCGGCGGCATCGATATACGCCCCGAGCCGCGATCCGTTGCACGTATCGAGCGCGGCCAATGCCCTGCCTCGCTCGATAGACATCCGTCCGCCCCGGCGATGCACCGTGTCGAATTCCTCCCAACCGGCGACTTCCGTTCCAGGGCGGGCGTTCAGCGCCTGCAGGGCGCCGGCCATCACGTCCAGTCTTCCGAAGATCGTCGCGAGCGTGAGATTGCCGGACTGCCGAAAGGGAATGGGCCAGAGGAAGACACAAAACAGCATCGTCCAGAGGGAGCCGATCAGGAAATATCCGCCCAATTCGAGCGCGCCCGCCAAAGGCCGGGCAAGTGCAATGCCGATCACGACGGCAAGCGATGCAATCAGACCGGCTTGCGTGGGCATCGGCCCAAGCACCGCGTCATAGGAGCGTGTCAGCCCGCACAGAAAGACGAGCGCGAACAGCGTGACGAGGCTCGCCGGATATCCCCAACTCGCCAGCCAGGCAGCGAGTGGCAGGACGACCGCGCCGAGCACCGTGAAAGTGCCCATGGTTTTGAGGCGATCGGTCCTGTCGCCCTGCGGATCGCACAGACAGTTCCAGAATGCCGCCACGCCGCCGAGCGCAATCTCGGGACGCGCCAGCAACACCGCGGCGATCAGCATCGGCGCCATCGCCACGGCGGCACGCACGCCTTCGGCAATGCCGACTCGTTCGGGCGTGACCGCAAAAACATGACCTTCTGCTCTGAAGGTCCGTCGACTGACCGTCGACACCAGCCTGGCCAGGTTGTACATAGTCCGTTCGCTGACGCATTGTTCAGAGGGATGCCTCGCGTATCCCTGATGCCTGAAGCGTCGCGAGGCACTGCCGGAAAACGATCTGGATCTGCAACTCACTCAACCCGGTCGTTTGTCGAGACCGAGTTTCTCCATCGCTTCATGCGCGTCGATCACCATCGTCGCCACTTCGCCGACGGTCGCACGCAGGCGCGTCGCCCGCGAACGAATATGCTCGCAGGCTTCATTCTCGCTCAAACGGTGGACATCGATCAGATCCGCATCGCGCGTTCGATGTGGCGACGCGCCTTGAAAGAAAACGCGACGTCCGGAATCACAGTTCATACCTGAACATCCACTGCAACATCACCCTGACGACGGCCGTCGAAGTTCGAATTCATGCAGTCAACTGCGCCGATATGCGAAGCAAGTGTCGCGTCCACCGACTTGAACCCGTCTCGCCGCTCGACCTGTCCGATCACGTCGGCAATCAGCCCCTGCCGGCGGCGAAAAGCAGCGCGCTTGTGCGAGGGAACGTCATCCACATTGCGGTGGCGAGGCCAAAGTGGCAACGAAAACCATCCGTCCGATTCGACACCGCCCAACTCCTGCCAGAAGGCGTCGTAATCGGCCCGAAACTCAAGGGCGGCCGCCCATGATACATGGCGTTTATTGGCGACCCCTCGCAGTGCCTGAACGTGCAATAACCGGCACAAGGCGCAAACCGCCTCCATCACGGCGGCCTTCGGGCGCAAGCCGTGGCACGCGCGCGTCGCTTGCCGGACGAACTCGCGCTCATCGCCGGCCGGCCCCTGCAGGCCGCCCACCCGCATAGTCAACCCACCTGTCGGCGCATCCCGTTCGAAACTGACGGTCGCCCATGCGAGATCGACACGCGCGCGCTCGTCTCGCCACGCCACCGTGAGAAAACCTTCCCGCCAGCAGCGTGTCGGTTCGCGCACAACGAGCGCGTACGGGTCGCTTCGTGCCAACGTTACCGACTCCGCGCGCAAATAGATCTGACGCGCAACCGCGTCGCCAAACAACGCCCTCACCGCACGAAAGTGTTCACGTGCAATCAAGGCGCGCTCGCGTGTGTTCAGGTCAGCGTCGATAATTCGGTGGAATGGCCGTTCAATGAAGCGCCTGTTGCGTAGCGCAATTTCGCGGAGCAACGGATCCTGTATTAGTGCACGCAACCAGACGGAAGCCGCACGCGGATAAATCAACGAATACAGCAGCACCCGAATACGTTTGAATGAAGCCCCGAAGCTGCAGCCTGGAATAGCCCGTCGCAGCAAAACACATAGTTCAACCAGTAACTTCATTTGATACCCGATTGTGATTCCTGGACCGGGATGTCGCACGCGGGCATTCAAATTCGGCAGGCGCAAGAAATTCCTGAACATGGCCCGCAACGTGGTCCCGTTCATTGTCGATACAGATCATGTGATAGCTGTCCGAGAGAATGCGCAATTGCGCGGGCGGCGCGTTTTGCGCGCTGTTAATCCGGTCGCGCAGATATTGCGCCGACCGCACGCTGGTCAATTCATCATCGAGTGCGTGGACGATCAGCGTCGGACACGTGATCCGTTCGATATCGGCGAGTGCTCGCGTGCGCAGCCGATCGAGTTCGCGAATCGAGCGCAGCGGCACCCACGAATAATGGAAACGCTCGTCGCACTGCAGCTTGCGTTGGACCATGCCGCGCACACGCCGATTCTTGACGCCGAACGGAAACGATTCGCGAATCCGGATCGCTTGTGCCAGCAGCGGAATGCGATAGACGAGATGGCGGATCGCGCGATACCAGGGCAACGACCAGCCGTCGAGAAAAACGGGCGGTGCGAGCAGCACCAGGCGATCTCGCCCATTGCCGCCAATCAGGCCGCGTTTCGCCGTTTCGAGCGCGAGCAGCGCGCCCATGCACAGGCCGAGAACGTGCACCGTGGTGTAGACGCTCCGCAGTTCTGACACCTTGCGCTGCACAGCGTCGATCCAGACATCGCAATCGATGTCTCGCAGATCGTCGGGCGTTCCGCCGTGACCGGGCAGAAGCAGGTCGTAGACCTGTCTGCCGTCCGTCGCAAGCTTCTTTCTCAGATTGCCGAGGTCATTGCGCGTGCCGCCTAACCCGTGAATCAATAGCACGGCCTCGTCGCGCGAAAAATCTCGCGTCACTTCGCTGTTCCTGTCCACGATTACGTTCATTGCGCGTTCATATCGGCCGAGCCGTCCCAACCGCCGCCGAGCGCCTTGTTCAGCGAGACGTAATCGGTCGCCACGAGCATCTCACTCTGGATCAGCGAGTCCTGCGCTGAATACAGCGAACGCTCCGCCGTCAGCACTTCGAGAAAGCCGGTCGATCCCGCGCCGTAAAGCGTGTGTGCGAGCGTCGATGCCTCGCGATACGAAGCCGCGGATGCACGCAATGCCTCGACGCGTGCACTCTCGCGTGCGAGCGCGACGCTTGCGTTCTCGACGTCCTTGAGCGCATTGAGGACCGCAAGCCGGTAGGCGACGAAATACTGATCGCGCTGTGCTTCGGCCACCCCCACCGCCGCCTTGAGCTTGCCTGCATTGAAAAGCGGAAGACTCAGCGTGGGCCCGATCGACCAGCCAATCGTCGAACGCCGCCCGAGATCGCCGAACTGCGTGCCCGAGGTCGCCACGCTGCCGGTCAGGCTGACGCTCGGATAGCGCGCCGCCTCGGCCTGTCCGACCTTCGCCGTGTACTGCGCGTACTGGCGCTCGGCGAGCCGGACATCGGGACGCGAAAGCAGCACGTCGGCGGGTACGCCGGCTGGAATCGGCAGGCTTGGCACCGGAATCGGGCCGGCCTGCGCCATGCGCGAGTCCAACGCGTCGGGCGGCTGCCCCGTCAGCACGGCGAGGCTATGCACCGCTTGCGCGTAAGCGCTTTCGAGTGCCGGGATGGTGGCGAGCGTCGTCTGCGCCAGTCCCTGCGCGTTCGCGGCGTCGAGCGCCGACGCGGCACCCGCCTCGAAACGCGCATGCGTGAGCCGCGCCGTTTCCATCTGCGAAGCGGCCGTGTCGCGCGCCAGCGCGAGCCGCGCCTGATAGCCGCGCGCCGTCACGTAGTAAGTTGCGACGTCGCCGATCAGCGTGAGTTGCGTCGAGCGCAGACTCCAGCCTGCCGCGTCGAGGCCGTATTTCGCCGCTTCGGTGGCGCGCCGGTTTGCGCCGAACAGGTCGAGTTCCCAGCTTGCGTCGAAGCCCGCCTGGAAGGTCGAATATGGGCTGCCCGTGCCCGTCAGCGCCGAACTCGATGTTGTGCTGCCCGACGATACGGTTTGCGCGCCGTTGCCCGCCCGTTTCGCGGACCCGGAGCCGGTCAGCGTCGGCCAAAGCGACGCACCCGCCTGACGATAGCTCGCACGCGCCTCGCGCAGTTTCGCGCGCGCGCTCGCGACATCGAGATTGCCCACCACCGCCTCCTCGATCAGTCGATCGAGCTGCGGATCGCCAAGCCGCTGCCACCATCGCGCGAGCTGCGCGGGCGATTCGACAACGGCGCGCCGGCCATCGGCGGCCGGCTGCGCGGACCATCGTGCCGGCACCGCGAGCGCGGGCGCGTGATAGTCCGGTCCGACCGCGCAGCCCGCGAGCAACGCGCACACGACGCATACGCCGAGTGTCGCCGCCCGTAGCCCCTCGACGCCGCGCACGTGCGCCCCATCGCTATGATTCTTCATTGACTGTCTGTGCATGATTGCCCTGAGTATGGATGCCCGCGCGCTCACTGGCGGTCCTCGGCGTCGCCGTGTCCGACGCCACGCCGCCTCTTGACTGCCGCGCGCACGCTCACGAACAGCAGCGGCACGAAGAAAACGCCGAGCGCCGTCGAGGCGATCATTCCGCCCATCACGCCGATGCCGATCGCGTTCTGCGCGCCCGAGCCCGCGCCGGTCGCCACAGCAAGCGGCGCGACGCCGAGGATGAACGCGAACGAGGTCATCAGGATCGGACGCAAACGTTGTTTGGCCGCGTCGAGCGTTGCGTCCAGCAGACTCGCGCCTGCCGCCTCGCGCTCCAGCGCAAACTCGACGATCAGGATCGCGTTCTTGGCCGCGAGACCGATGGTCGTCAACAGCCCGACCTTGAAATAGACGTCGTTGGCTTGCCCCGCGAGCAGCGCCGCCAGCAACGCGCCGACAATGCCGATCGGCACCGCGAGCATCACCGCGAACGGGATCGACCAGCTCTCATAGAGCGCAGCGAGGCAGAGGAACACCACCAGCACCGAGATCGCGTACAACGCCGCGGCCTGATCGCCCGAGAGCCGCTCCTCGTAGGACAGCCCGGTCCATTCGTGGTGGTAGCCACGCGGCAGACCCGCCACGAGACGGTCGATCTCGCTCATCGCCGCGCCGGAGCTCACGCCGGGCGCAGGCTCCCCCTGAATTTCGACGGCGGCCATGCCGTTGTAGCGTTCGAGCCGCGCGGGCCCGTAAGTCCAGTGGCCGCTTGCGAACGACGAAAACGGCACCATCGTGCTGCTCGCGTTGCGCACATGCCAACGCTCGAGGTCGCGCGGCTGCATGCGAAAATCCGCATCCGATTGCAGATAAACCTTCTTCACGCGACCGCGATCGATGTAATCGTTGACATAGTCGCTGGCCCACGCGACCGACAGCGTCGTATTGATGTCCGAGAGCGTAATGCCGAGCGCGCTGGCCTCGGCCGGATCGATATCGACCGCGTACTGCGGCATGTCGTCCTGACCGTTCGGGCGCGTGTTGGCCAGCTTCGGGTTTTTCGCGGCGGCAGCCAGCAGACGGTCGCGCGTCGCGAGCAGGCTCGCGTGCCCCGCGCCGTTCGTGTCTTCCAGGAAGAAGTCGAAGCCGGTGGACGTGCCCATGCCTTCGATCGCGGGCGGCTGCAAGGCGTAGACCTGCGCGTCGCGGATCGTCGCGAATGCGGCATTGGCGCGCTCGGCCACCTGCGTCGCTCCACGGCGCTTGCCACGCCGCTGGTCGAAGTCCTTGAGGCGGACGAAGGCCAGGCCCACGTTCTGCCCCGAGCCGCCGAAGCCGAACCCGGCCACGGTCATCACGCCTTCGACCGCGTCGCCTTCCTGCTTCAGATAGTAATCCTTGACTTCTGCGAGCACGCGCTCGGTGCGGTTCTGCATCGCGCCGACCGGCAACTGCACGGTCGTGATCAGAATGCCCTGATCCTCGCCCGGCAGAAACGCGCTGGGCAGGCGGCCGAACAGCCAGACCATCGCGAGCGTGAGCACGCCGAACAGCACGAGAAAGCGCCTGCCGCGCACGAGCACGCGCCCGACTGTGCCGCGATACGCGTGCGCGCCGCGCTCGAAATTCCGGTTGAACCAGCCGAAGAAACCGCGCGGCGCGACATGGGCCGCCGACGGCTTGAGCAGCGTCGCGCACAGCGCCGGCGTCAGCACGAGCGCGACCAGCACCGACAGCAGCATGGCCGTCACGATGGTCACCGAGAACTGCCGGTAGATCACGCCGGTCGAGCCCGAGAAGAACGCCATCGGCACGAAGACGGCCGACAGCACGGTCGCGATGCCGATCAGCGCGCCCGTGATCTCCTTCATCGAGCGCAGCGTCGCCGCGCGAGGCGAAAGACCTTCCTCGCTCATGACGCGTTCGACGTTCTCCACGACGACGATCGCATCGTCGACGAGCAGGCCGATCGCCAGCACCATCGCAAACATCGTCAGCGTGTTGATCGAGTAGCCGAATACCGCGAGCACGCCGAGCGTGCCGAGCAGCACGACCGGTATCGCGAGCGCCGGAATCAGCGTCGCGCGCAGGTTCTGCAGGAACACGAGCATCACGACGAACACCAGCACGATCGCCTCGACGAGCGTCTTGAGCACCTCGTGAATCGACAACTGCACGAACGGCGTCGTGTCGTACGGATAGACGACCTTCACGCCCGCGGGCAGCGTGCCGGCGAGCTGATCGATCGCCGCCCTCACCGCCTTCGCGGTGGCGATCGCGTTCGCACCCGTGGCGAGGTTCAGCCCCAGGCCCGAAGCGGGCATGCCGTTGTACGCCGAGGCATCGGTGTAGCTTTGCGCGCCCGTCTCGATGCGCGCGACGTCACGCAGGCGCACGACCGCGCCATCGGTCGCGCTCTTCACGACGATCGCACCGAACTGCTCCGGCGTGCGCAGGCGGCTCTGCGCGGTGACCGTCGCGTTGAACTGCTGGCCCGCGCGAGCGGGCTGCGCGCCGAGCTGCCCTGCCGACACCTGTGTGTTCTGCGCCTTGATCGCCGTTTCGATGTCGCCCGGCATCAGCCCGTGCTGCGCGAGACGGTCCGGATCGAGCCAGATGCGCATGGCGTAGCCGGAGCCGAACAGCTGCGTGTTGCCGACACCCGGCACCCGCTTGATGACATCGTTGAGCGTGCTGTCGACGTAATCGTCGAGATCGGTTGCGGAAAGGCGGCCGTCCGTCGAGACGAAACCGATCACCATCAGAAAGCTCGCAGACGACTTCGTGACCGTGAGGCCCGTGCTCTGCACGATCGACGGCAGTTGCGAGGTGACGAGCTGCAGCTTGTTCTGCACCTGCATCTGCGCGACATCCGCGTTCGCGGCGTTGGTGAATGTCAAGCGAATCTCGACCTGCCCCGTCGAATCGGACGACGCGTTCATGTACTGGAGATGATCGAGCCCGGTCATGCCCTGCTCGATCACACGCGTGACCGAGTTCTCGACCGTCGCGGCGTCCGCGCCGGGATAGGTCGCGGCGATCGAGATCGTGGGCGGCGCGATATCGGGGTACTGCGCGACGGGCAGCGTGCGAAGCGCGAGCAGCCCGCCCAGCATCACGACGATGGCGATCACCCACGCGAACACGGGGCGCCTGATGAAAAATGCGGACATGCCTCAGCCTCCGTGCTGCGCTTCGACGCTGGCGCTGGCTTTGGCGTTGTCAGCGGCATCGGCATCCATGCGCGGCGCGACTTCGCCCGTGGCCGGATTCAGCGCGACCTGCACGGCACTCACGGCATCGCCGACACGCACCTGCTGACTCCCCTCGACGACCAGCAGATCGCCGTCCCGCACGCCGCCCGACACGAGCAGATCGTTGCCCACGTCGCGCGTGTTCGCGAAGGTGCGCTCGACCACGCGCCTGTCGACCACGAAAAGCGCCGTGGGCTCGCCGCGCGCGTTGCGGCTGATAGCGCGCTGCGGGATCAAAAAGCCGCGCGGCACGCTCCCTTCTTCGACGATCGCCCGCACATACATGCCGGGCAGCAGAAGCCGCGACGGATTGCGCAGCATCGCGCGCATCGTGTAGGTGCCGGTGGTCGTACTGACGCTCGACTCGGCGAAAGCCAGCTCTCCGGCGAGCGGATAGAGCGCGCCGTTTTCGAGCCGCACACGCACCGGAATATGATCGCCGGCCGCATGAATGCGTCCGGACGCGATCGCGGCGCGCAGGTTGAGCAGGCTCGCGCTCGACTGAGTGACGTCGATGTTGACGGGATCGATCTGGTGAATCGTGGTCAGCGCGGTGCTCTGGCCGGCCGTGACCAGCGCGCCAGGCGTGAGCGCCGACTTGTCGATACGCCCCGAAATCGGCGCGCGTATCGTCGTGTAGTCGAGGTTGATGCGCGCGGTTTCCAGCGCGGCCTGCGCGGCGGCCACGCTCGCTTGCGCCTGTGCGAGCGTGTCGATCGCCGACTCGTAATCCTGCTTGCTGATCGCGTTGAGTTTGACCAGATCGCGATCGCGCACGGCCGTCGCACGAGCGCCCGGCACGGCCGCCCGCGCCTTTTGAAGCGCCGCAAGCGCACTGTCGTACGTGGCGCGATACGGCGCGGGATCGAGTTGATAGAGAGGCTGTCCGGCCTTGACCTCGCCGCCTTCGACGAACAGCCTGCGCTGGATGATGCCGCCCACCTGCGGACGCACCTCGGCCTCCTCGGACGCGACGACGCGGCCCGGCAGTTCGCTCGTGAGCGGCACCCTCCGGGCTTGCAGGGCGATCACGCCCACAGCCGGGCCGGCGGGGGCGTCGCTTCGCGGCGCCTCGGTCTTCGGGCCACAGGCGCTCAGGATCATCGCGGTCATCGCGGCCGTCAGCGCGAGACCGATGCTCGTATTCTTCATGGTGGATTGCAGACCTGATATCGGGCGAGCCGCCGCGCGGGCGGACTCGCATTGCGTTGCCGCGCCGGAAGACGGCGCTTACGCCAGCGCGTAAAGCGACTTGAACTGCGCGTCGCTCATCGGCCAGGAATTTCCGGTTTCGTCGGTGAGAATCCAGTCGCCTGACCTGACATCGCGCCAGCCCTCGGGCGTCGCCACTGCCCAGCCGCCGGTGCGCAGCACCACGCGCGGATGACCGCCGGGTCCGAACCAGCGCTCCGCCTCGACGGCGGCCCCTCTTTTTTGGAAACGCATGCCCGCTATCCCTGGAATAATGTCGATACCCCGAAATCGTGCGCTTTCGCCTTCCATTCCAGATGGAGAATTCGTGGAGATATCGTGGAGACAGTCGGACAGTCCGCGCGGATGTGAGAACATGGCTCGGAACTGTTTGCCTGAGATCGCTGCCATGACGAACGCGCTGATCCTGATCGTCGAAGACGAACCCGAGATCGCAGAAATCCTCGACGCCTATCTCGTGCGCGAAGGATTCCGCACTTACCGGGCAGCCGATGGCCAGGTCGCCATCGACATTCAACCTTCGATCAAGCCCGATCTCGTACTGCTCGACGTGAAGCTGCCGCGTCGCGACGGCTGGGCCGTGCTCGCGGAACTGAATCGCCGCGGCAACACGCCGGTCATCATGCTGACCGCGCTCGACGAAGACATCGACCGTCTGCAGGGCCTTCGCCTCGGCGCGGACGACTACATCGTCAAGCCCTTCAATCCCGTCGAAGTGGTGGCGCGCGTGCACGCCGTTTTGCGCCGCACGAGCGGCCTGCGTACGCAACGCGTACTACGCGCCGGCGCGCTCGAACTCGACACGGAAAGCTACCAGGTCAGTGTCAGCACGCGTGGCGTCAGCACATCGCTTGCGCTCACGCTGACCGAGTTCCGCATCCTCGCTCACATGATGAAGTCGCCCAACCGGGTGTTCAGCCGCAGCGAACTCCTCGATGCCTGTCTTCCCGGCAGCGACGCGCTCGAACGCACCGTTGACAGCCATATGAGCAACCTGCGCAAGAAGCTCGAGCAGGTTGGCAACAGCGACGCGATCACGGTGGTCCGCGGCGTCGGTTACCGCTTCGGGCGCGCGTGATGAGTCAGCGCAGCAATCTCGGCAAGCAGATCGTCCTCACGACGGGCCTCGTTTCGGTGATCACGACGCTGATCGTGTTCGTCGGGTCGTTCATCCTCTACGACCTGATGTTCGCGTTCGACCCGCCGCCCGGGCCGCCCGATTCGCTGTTTCCGCAGGCGCCCGACTATCTGATTTTCGCGGTGGTGGCGCTGTGCGGACTCATCGTCGCGGTGCTGATTGCCTTGCGGCTCGCACGCCGCATTCTCGCGCCGCTCAATTCGCTCGCCGAGGGCGCACGCCGCATCGCCGCGGGCGACCTCACGGCGCGTGCGATCCCGGGCGATCGCTCACTCGGCGAGACGGCGCGCATGGTCGACGACTTCAACTCGATGGCCATGAAGCTCGAAGACATGGTGGGCAATATGGCGGCCTGGAACGCGGCGATCGCGCACGAGTTGCGCACGCCGCTCACGATCCTGCAAGGCCGTCTGCAAGGTATGATCGACGGCGTGTTTTCGCCGGATGAAGCCCAGCTACGCGGTCTGCTGCTGCACGTCGAAGGCCTGAGCCGGCTCGTCGACGATCTGCGCGTGGTCACGCTGCAAGACAGCGGCCGGCTCGATATGCTGCTCGCGCCGACCGATGTGAGCGTCGAAGTCCTGCGCGCGGTCGAGTCGATGCGCAACGTGCTGGAGAGCGCGGAACTCGAGGTGGAGTTGATGCTTGCGCCGGCTGTCGTACCCTGCGACGCCGCGCGCATACGCCAGGCGGTGCTCGCGCTGCTGGACAACGCGCGGCGCTATGCTCAACCGGGCTTTTTGCGAATTGCCGTGGGTGCGAAGGATGAGCACTTCGCGATTCGTATCGAGGACGCAGGTCCAGGGCTGAGCGCCGATTTCGCGCCGCATGCATTCGATCCGTTCACACGCGCCGAAGCCTCGCGCTCGCGCGTGTCTGGCGGAACCGGTTTGGGCCTCTCGGTCGTGCGCGCCATCGCGATGGCGCATAAGGGCGACGTTCGATATGAGACATCGCCTGAAGGCGGGGCGATTTTTGAAATCAGGATTCCGGGACGGTCGTGACTAGTCAGCGCGAAGCAAACGCCCCGATTGCGGACACACAGCGGCTGGCAAGCCGTTAGCCCAGAGTTGCTCGCTCTCGAGTTGCAGCGACGTCGAAGGATCAATATCGAAAGCGATCTTCAGCGCGCTTCCAACATTGGAGTCTTCGATGGGTAGTTCCCACGTCAGGAATATCTGCGTGAAGTCCTGGCCCGGCGGAAATTCGGCAGCGGAGAAACTGTCGCTGCCGCGCTGAATGACGCCGTGTGGCTGAACCGGATCGAAGATCACGACGGTTCCCCGCTTGAGCGGAATACGCTGGCCCGTCAAGGGAAAGTGCAAGTCCAGACCCTTATCTTCACTCAGGAAAAGATTGCAGAAAGCGATGCCGCCGTATTGCTCGCCATCGTGGTGATAGCGCGCGCCACGACAGGCCATCAGCGCCATGTCGCAATCTGCAATCACCGCGGACAGTCCCTCGGCAACGGCCCACTCAGACACCGCCTGCACGCAGCGCCTGTAGTCGGGCCAGCGCATTTGCGTGCGCGCCAGAGGCATCACCTCGACATCGCCAGGTTCCAGAGCGAGCCGCACCTCGGCCTCCCTTCGCCAGTCCGCGATCATGGCCGCAGGAGGCATCGGCAGATCGAGCGTTCCGGATAAAAAAAAGTCACTGACGCGGCGACTGCGGATGACGTCGCCGCTCCAGAAAAAAGAGGTCAGGATAGTTTGCATCAATGCTGTCGAAGGAAGCTCGTCGCAGCATTGTAACGATTCATCCTGGGCATCCCGGCAGAGACCGCCCGTTCGCTCACGCCTTGAGCGCTACCCGCGCAGCTACGGCATCCAGCTCGAAACGGAACGTCGCGCCGCGCGGCTCGCGTTCGAGCAGTTCGATGCGGCTGCCATGCAGTTGCAGCATCCGTTGCACGATCAACAATCCCAGACCGCCCTGGCGGCGCACATCGCCGGAACTGAACGCGCGCCGGAACAGATTCGCGCGTAGCTCGGGCGCGATTCCCGGCCCGGTGTCGCTGACCACGACGCTCACCCTGTTGCCCTCACCCGCCAGTTCGACGCTGACCTCGCCGCCTTCGGGCGTATGGCGGATCGCGTTGTCGAGCAGATTGGTCAACACGCGCTCGATCATGCCCAGATCCGCGCAAACCGCCGGCAAGCGCGCGGGTATATCCGCCCGCAGACGGATCTGCCGGGACTGCGCCGCCAGCTCGAACTTCTGGAACACGTCCTGCACGACGTCCGCAAGCGGAAAGGTTTCGAGCGTCAGTTCCACGTTCTCATGTTCGAGCCGCGCCAGCTCGAACAGCGATTGTGCGAGACGCCCCACTTTCGCGCTCTGCGCGAGCGCGACCGCCAGATAGCGACGACGTTCGCCGCGCTCCAGGCTTTCGTCCTTCAAGGACAAGGTCTCGAGATAGCCGTGCAGCGAGGTCAACGGCGTACGCAGATCGTGCGAAATAGTCGCGAAGAGTTCGCGCCGCTCCTGATCCTGCCGTTTGAGTTCGCGCCACTGCAGTCCGATGCGATCGGCCATCTCGGCGAACGTGCGTTCGAGAATGGCGATCTCGTCGCGCGTATCCGTGTGCGCCGCCGAACGGCTGAGCGCGAGCCGCGCCGGTTCCGATCCGGCGCGAATCGAGGCGTCGAAGCGGCCTACGGCTTCAGTCAGACGCCGCAAGGGACGCGTGACCAGACCGAACGCGATCAGACCGGCGACGAGGCCGAGCGAGGCGACCACGGCCATCAACCCGAGCGTCGTGCGCAGCACCGTGCTTTGCGCAAGCCGCGAAGCCAGCGCGTCGCGCGCCTCGCCAATCAGCACGACGTAGATATAGCCCGCCGGGTGGCCGTCCGCGCCGGGCACCATGGCGACGCTGAACACCTTGCGGGCGTCGTTGCTGCGCGGATCGTCGCCGAGAATGGGCAAGGGTTCGTTGGCCAGAAAGCGCCGCACCGGCTGCAGATCGACCTGCGTGCGACGGATATGTCCTGGCGGCGCGTCGTCTCCGGTGATGCGCCCGTTTGCATCGAGCAGATAGACTTCGACGCTCGGATTCACCGCCATCAGTTGTCCGAACAAGGTGCGCAGCGCGGCCGGTCTGGGGCCGTCCGCGCCCATGAGCGCCGAGTTACGCGCGATGTGCGAGGCGAGGTCGTGCGAAAGCGCCTGGATGACCTCCTGATCGTGCAGATCCGATGCCCGAATCTGCAACCACGCCGACGCGCCGCAACACGCGAGCAACAACACCGAAAACACGATGGATACACGCTGTGTCAGCGAAAGTCTCACGACGCGCCTCCTTGCTGATCGTCGCGCGGCGCGGCGTTGCCCGCCGCCCCGAGCGGATCGAATTTATAGCCGCGTCCCCAGACGGTCAGGAGTCGCGCCGGCTGCGCCGGATCGGCTTCGATCTTGGTGCGCAAGCGGTTGATGTGCGTGTTGACCGTGTGCTCGTAGCCTTCGTGCTGATAGCCCCAGACCGCGTTGAGCAGTTCCATGCGCGAGAACACCTTGCCGGGATGGCGCGCGAAGTGATAAAGCAGGTCGAATTCGCGCGGCGTCAGCTCGATGCGTTTGCCGTCGACCTGCGCTTCGCGCGTGACCGGATCGATCGAAAAACCGCCCAGCATCAGCGTCCCGCCTTCGAGCCTCAGATCCTTCGCCATCGCCTCCACGCGCCGCAGCAAGGCCTTCACGCGCGCGACGAGTTCGAGCACCGAAAACGGCTTCGCGAGGTAATCGTCGGCGCCGAGTTCGAGTCCGAGAATGCGGTGCACTTCGCTCGAACGCGCGCTCGTGATGATGATGGGCGTGTAGCGCGTCATGGCCCGCGCGCGCCGGCAGATTTCCAGGCCGTCCACGCCCGGCAGCATCAGATCGAGAATCAGCGCGTCCCAGCCGCCCTGTTCGAGCAGGCGCAGCCCTTGCGCGCCATCAGCGCTATGCACGACCTCGTAGTGTTCGTCGCGCAGATGCAGCATGAGCACGTTGGCGATATCCGCGTCATCTTCGACGATGAGCACGCGTTTGGTCCGATCCATGTGTCGTTCGACTCGCTCGATAAGGCGCAGCGCCGCCAGGTAGAAGCGCAATGAGAAAACATCATTGTGCAGAAATTCGCGCACGGAGTTATCACAATTAATTTTACTTTCCGTGAGGACTTCGATATCGGCCGCTGCCTATGCTTTGTGTAAAGGATGCGTATCGCCGGACGCCTGAACGGCGGTGCATCGCACAAGGAGAGCACGATGAATATCCGCAGAAGGATGCTGTTATCGGGTAGCGGCGCGCTAGCCGTCATGGCCGCCCTCGGCCAGTGGCGCGTGAAGGCGGCCCAGCCGGGCGGCGACGCGGCTGCGGCCATGAGCGCGGCGCCCCGGCCCGCCGAACATTTCGCCGTGGCCCACAGCGACGCCGAATGGCGCAAGCTGCTCACGCCCGCCCAGTACGACGTGCTCAGAAATGCGGGGACCGAACGCCCGTTCACGAGCCCGCTCAACGACGAGCACCGCGCCGGCCTCTTCGCCTGCGCGGGTTGCGCGACGAATCTCTTCGACTCGAAAACGAAATTCGACAGCGGCACGGGCTGGCCGAGCTTCTATGCGCCGATTCCGCACGCGGTGGTCGAGCATCAGGATCTGTCGTTCGGCATGGTCCGCACCGAAGTGCGTTGCGCGCACTGCGGCGGTCACCTCGGTCATGTCTTCGACGACGGCCCGAAGCCGACCGGCCTGCGCTACTGCATGAACGGCGTCGCCATGAACTTCAAGCCCGGCACGGCCTGAACCTTCCGAACCCGCATCGTCTTTTCCGACACCATCATGTTACTCATCGTCCTCGCGTATCTCGGCGGCGTGCTCACGATCCTGAGCCCGTGCATCCTGCCCGTGCTGCCCTTCGTCTTCGCGCGCGCAGATCAACCCTTCGTGCGCTCGGGCTTGCCGCTGCTCGGCGGCATGGCCGCCACCTTCGCGGTGGTCGCCACGTTCGCCGCGGTCGGCGGCGGCTGGGTCGCGCAGGCCAATCAGTACGGCCGCTGGCTCGCCATCGCGCTGCTCGCGGTATTCGGCCTCACGCTGCTGCTGCCCCGCTTCGCCGATCGCGTCATGCAGCCGATTGTCAGCGCGGGCAACCGCCTCACCAACGCGGCGCAACAAGACGGGACGCGGGGGATCGGCTCGTCGTTCCTGCTCGGCGTCGCCACGGGGCTGCTGTGGGCGCCGTGCGCCGGTCCGATTCTCGGCCTCGTGCTGACCGGCGCGGCCTTGAAAGGCGCGAGCATCGGCACGACGTTTCTGCTGCTGGCCTATGCGGCTGGCGCGGCGACTTCGCTCGCCGTCGCGCTGCTGCTCGGCGGGCGCGTTTTCGCAGCGATGAAGCGCTCGCTGGGCGCGGGCGAGTGGATCCGGCGCGGCATCGGCGCGGCGATGCTCGCCGGTGTGGCGGCCATCGCGCTCGGCCTGGACACGGGCGTCCTCACGCGCATTTCGACGGTCGCGACGGGCGGTCTGGAACAACGTCTCGTCGACACGTTTGCACCGTCACGCACGCCTGCGATGGCCATGACCGGCGCACCCAGTGCGGCAACAAACACGATGACGGCGACCGGCGGCGCCATGATGCGCGCGTCCGAAACCCTGCGGCCCGCGACGACGCCCGCCCTGCCCGTGCTCGGCCAGCTGCCGCCTCTGACGGGTGCCGTGCAATGGCTGAATTCGCCGCCGCTGAGCGCGCAGGCGCTGCGGGGCAAGGTCGTGATCGTCGACTTCTGGACGTACTCGTGCATCAACTGCCTGCGCTCGCTGCCTTACGTCAAGGCGTGGGCGAGCAAGTATCGCGACAAAGGTCTCGTGGTGATCGGCGTGCATGCGCCCGAGTTCGCCTTCGAACGCAACATCGACAACGTGCGCAAGGCCGTTCACGACCTCGGCGTCGATTATCCCGTCGCCATCGACAACGACTACGCAATCTGGCGCGCGTTCGACAACCAGTACTGGCCCGCGCACTATTTTGCCGACGCCCAGGGGCGGATTCGCTACGAGCACTTTGGCGAAGGCGAATATGACCAGTCCGAGCGCGTCATTCAGCAACTGCTCGTGGAAGCGGGCCACGCGGATGCGGCGAGCGTCCCGATCGGCCTCGACGGCGCAGCAGAGCACGGCGTCCAGCGTCAGGCCGACAACGCCGATATGCGCTCGCCCGAAACCTACGTCGGCTTCGAGCGCGCCGAAGGCTTCGCTTCGCCGGGCGGCGTCGTGCAGGATCGCGCCCACGACTATGGCGCACCGTCGAATCCCGAACTGAACCAGTGGGGATTGCGTGGCGAATGGAGCGTGGGCGCGGAACACGCGACGCTCGCCACGTCCGGCGGCGCGATCGTCTACCGCTTCCATGCACGCGACCTGCATCTGGTTCTGGGCCCCGGCCCGGACGGCAAGCCGGTGCGTTTTCGCGTGACGGTCGACGGCAAGGCGCCCGGCGACGCGCACGGCACCGACGTGACAGCCGACGGTACGGGCACGGTCACCGGCCAGCGCCTCTATCAACTGATTCGCCAGCCCGGCGACGTCGCGGATCACACCTTCGCGATCCAGTTTCTCGATCCGGGCGTTCAGGCGTTTGCCTTTACGTTCGGCTGAGTTCGGCTGAGTTCGGCTGAGTTCGGCTGAGTCCGGCTGAGTCCGGCTGAGTCCGGCTGAGTCCGGCTGAGTCCGGCAGAACGCACTTGTCTTGAGTCTCGACTACAAGGATGACATCGTGAATGCACTCTTCATGCAATCCGGCAAAATCGCACGCTTCGGCGCGCTGGCGATCGTCGCCGCCGCCGTCGCGCTCTGGCAGCGCAGCGCTCACTCCGACGAACGGGCGGTCGCGATTCCCGCGCCGCTTCAGGACGAGCATGCGAACAACGCGCATTCGGAAACCGCCGTGGTGGCGGGCGGCTGCTTCTGGGGCGTCCAGGGCGTGTTCGAACACGTGCGCGGCGTCACGCAGGTGGCGTCCGGCTACACGGGCGGCGCGGCCGACACGGCGCAATACGAACGCGTGAGCGACGGCGATACGGGACACGCGGAATCGGTGTCGATCACGTTCGATCCCACCGTGATCAGCTACGGGAAAATCCTGCAGATTTTCTTCTCGGTCGCGCACAATCCGACCGAACTCGACTATCAGGGCCCCGACCACGGCACCCAGTACCGCTCGGCGATATTTCCGGTGAACGCGCAACAGCGCACCGTGGCGCAGGCTTATATCGCGCAATTACAGGGCGCGCATATGTTCACGGGACCGATCGTGACGCGTGTCGAGACCTTCAAGGGTTTTTATCCGGCCGAGAACTATCATCAGAACTTCCTCGCCCTGCATCCCGATTATCCGTACATCGCGATCAACGACATGCCCAAGGTCGACGCCTTGAAGAACCTTTTCCCCACGCTGTACAAGACCAAGCCGGTCTTGTTTCAGACGGCGGCGAATGGAAAGTCGTCGTGACCAGGCGATCGACAGCAATCCGGCTTTCATCAGTCGATATAACGCAGCGCCAGCACGACGACGCCAACCATGCAGGCGATGATCAGCATGATGCCGATTCGCAGTCCGATCAATTCGGGCATCGCGCCGCCGACCAGGGAACCCAGGATCGCGATGCCCATTGCCATGCCGATTTGCCGCGACGTGTTGTAGACCCCGGAGGCCAACCCCGCATACGCGGGATCGACCGACGTCGTGGCCACGACGTTCAACGTCGGCGAATAGATGCCGGTCCCGATCGCGATCAGCACGGTGCCTAGTACAAAGATCGGCCAGGTCGCCGGCGTCGAAATCCACAGGGCGATGACACCACCGAGCAAAGCCCAGACCGCGCCCATCCAGAGCATCCAGCGAGGCCCGCGCTGGAGCAGCCGGGGATTGAGCACCATCGTGGTCAGTATCAGGGCGATGGCGAACGGCAATTGCAGCGTGCCGGCGTGCAGCGGCGTGACTTTCCAGCTTCGCTGCACGAACAGCGCCAGCATGAACAGCAAGCCGTAACAACTGAACTGGAACGCGAAACCGCCCGCCGCCGCCGCGCTGAAGGTTCGGTTGCGAAAGATTGCGAGCGGCAGCATCGGATGCTCGACGCGCTGCTCGATACGAATGAACGCGATCAGCCCAAGCACGCCCGCCGCGACGAGCGTCAGCACCAGCGGATGTGTCCGGCCCAGCGTGTTGCTTTCGATGAGACCCGCCATGAGCGCCGTCAACGCCAGCGAACCGACGCCGACACCCGGCAAATCCAGCGGATGCACGCGACGCGGCGTTTCGCGCAGATGGCGGTAGGCGAACCACGCGCCCAGCAGGCCGATCGGCAGATTGATCAGGAAGATCGACGGCCAGCCGAACACTTGCGTCATCAGCCCGCCGCCGAACGGACCGATGACCATCGCCATGCCGCCGGTGGTGGCCAGCGTGTTGACGACGCGGGCGCGCGAGGCTTTGTCCGGCCAACTCTTGGCCACCAGCGAAAGCACCATCGGCAGCAGTCCGGCCGCCGCAATGCCTTGCAGGATGCGGCAAACAATCAACCCATGCAGCGACGGGCTGAGCGCGCAGCACAACGAGGTGAACGCAAAGGCGAGGATCGAGCCGATGAACAGACGCCGGGCGCCCCAGCGGTCACCGAGTGCGCCGGTCGTCAGGAGCAGGCTCGCCAGCGGCAAGGTGTAAGCGGTCACGACCCATTCCAGTTGCGAGAGCGTGCCGTGGAACTGCCGCTGGATGCTCGGTAAAGCGAGGTTCAACGCCACGCCGTCGAGCGTCACCATGAACATCGCGGCGCAGATCGCGGCCAACGCCCAGACGCTATTGCCTGCTTGATCCGCTCGACCAGCCGGGCCGGTGTGCGCTGCGCGACCGGATGAAATGGACAGTGGCATGGTGAAAACTCCGGTTGTACCAACTAGTATGTTTTTAATGTAGCACGAGACATACTAGTTGGTACAATCATTTCATGAGCACATCCATCGACAAACTGATCGAGACGACCCAGGCCCTTTTATGGGAACGCGGCTACGTGGGCACGAGCCCGCGCGCCATCCAGGACGGCGCCGGCGTCGGGCAAGGCAGCATGTACCACCACTTCCGCAGCAAAGCGGAGCTGGCGCTGGCGGCGGAAGAGCGCTCCGCGGCGGAACTGATCGAGGAAGTCCGGCAGATTCTGGACGGCCCGGGCGAGCCGCTGGAACGCGTGCTGACCTACCTCCGGCTCGAACGCGACATCCTGAAGGGGTGCCGGATCGGCCGACTGGCCGCCGACCCGGATATCGTGGCCGACGACACATTGCGCAAGCCGCTCGAAGAGACGTTCGCGTGGATTACCGCGCGTCTGGCCGACTTGCTGCACGAAGCCCAGGCTCGCGGCCACCTGCCGCCGGGACTCGATTCCCAGGCTCTGGCGGCCACCGTTCTCGCTGTGCGCCAGGGCGGCTATGTGCTGGCGCGAGCCGCCAACTCGACGGCGCCGTACGAGCAGGCCATCGAAGGCATGGTCTCCTTGCTGACGCGTCGCCCTGAAGGATCCGATTGAGCGAACCGGGCCGTCCGGGCGCTTGCCCTCATCTCACTGACGCGACGCCTGATAGCCCTCGTTCAGCATCCAGTGACTGAAACGCGCATATTCCAGCGCATACCCGCTGGCGCCCTCCGACATTTCCACGGCGTACGCCAGTTCGCGCACGCAGGCATAGTGCGCAATGCGATTGCTTTCGTACGCCTGCAACGCGGCATGCAGATCCCCATGACGTTGCAGCGCATCGATCAACACCTGAATGTCCTCGACGCCAAGCGTTCCGCCCGCCGAAATATGCGGCGATAGCGCATGCGCGGCATCGCCGATCAGCGCAACACGCGACGACGTCCAGCGCGGCAGCGGCGGCACGAACATGATCGGGTTATGCAGGATCTGCGCGTCCGGCGTGCGCTCGATCAGCGCAATGAGCGCGTCGTTCCAGCCCGTGTCGTTCATCAGCGCAGCGCGGCGCAAGGCTTCTTCCTTCTTCGTGCCGGTGGGCGGCGCGCTGTCGAACTGGTTGACCATCCACACGACCTGATCGCCGTAGGTTCGCGTGAAGCCGCCCCGCACGCGCCGATGACCCACGGTCAGCACGGTGCCCGCAGCGGGTTCGTCGCCTGCTGCGACCATGCCGCGCCATACGTGGTGCCCCGCATGAGCCTGCGCGGGATATCCGGGCACCAGTTGCGCGCGCACGGCGGAATACGCACCATCGGCGCCGAGCAGAAGATCCGCGTGTTCGACGCTGCCGTCGTCGAAGGTCACGCTGACGTGATCCTCCGCTTCGGAAAACGCGACCACTTTGGTATCGAGGCGGATGTTGTCGACACCGACCGCCGCCGCAAGCCGGCGATTCAGTTCGGGACGCGGCACGAGCAGAAAAGTGTGATCGACGGGATCAAAGCCGTGCGCCCTGTGCGGCTCGCCGCTCGCATCGTAGAACCACGTCTCGACCGTCGTGCCGATCGACTGGATCGAGTCGCCCACGCCGAATCGCGCAAACACATCGAGCGCGTTGCGCCACAAGCCGATAGCCGCGCCCGCCGCGCGAATCTCCGACGCCTGCTCGCAGACCAGCACATCCCAGCCAATCGATTTGAACGCGATACCCGAAGTCAGTCCGACAATTCCGCCGCCTGCGATGATGACGCGCATGATAATTCGCTCCGTGAGTGAGTTCCGCGACAGCCGTGTTTCGTGAAAAGATGAGGTCTAGGTTATGAGCGATCGCTCACATTGGAAACTCGCATCGTTGCGCGACTTACGAAACCACTACACCCTTGACCGGCGGGGCAAAGCAGCCGAAATTCGACGGTCCGGGACCGAGCCCCGCGAGCGGGCTCACATTTGTGCGCTGTCTTCATCGGCCGAGCACCATGCGTCAGACAAAAACACCGCCTACCGCGAAGAAAACCGCTGCATCGAGGTCGCCGCGCAAACTGCCGCTACAGCCGCGGGCAAACGCAACCGTCTCCGCGATACTCGAAGCCGCCGCGCAGATTCTGGAAACTGAAGGTTTCAAGGCCTACACGACCAACGCCATCGCCGAGCGCGCGGGCGCCAGCATCGGCTCGCTTTATCAGTACTTTCCGAACAAGGCGGCGCTCACGCAGGCACTCATCGAACGCGAGGACAGCGCACTCGGCGAGCGCCTGAAGACCTTGCTCGATCGACCTTCGGGTATCGGCCTGCTGCGGGAATTGTTGAGGATCGCCGTCGAGCATCAGTTGCAGCGCCCGGCGCTCGCCCGCCTGCTCGATGCCGAAGAAGCGCGCCTGCCGCCTCGCCAGAGCGCACAACCGCTGCACGCGCTGTTGATGTCGATCCTCGGGCGAGCGCTGGGCGAAGCGCGTCTCGCGCGCGAACCGCGTCTGCCCCAGGATCTCTTCGCGATCGTTCACGGGATGGTGGACGCCGCCGGACAGCACGGCGAAGACGACGCCGATGCGCTCATCGTGCGGATAGAGCGAGCCGTCTGGGGCTATCTGCGTGTCGATGACGATCCTGCGCCGCGTTGATGCCGGACGGGAAGCGGACCCGCCCTGCTATATTGCAGAACAATATCGGCAAAGGCAGGTATTACCGTGAATAATCTCCGTCGTCTCGATCTGAATCTGCTGGTCACGCTCGACGTGCTGCTCGACGAACTCAACGTCACGCGCGCGGCCGAACGGCTCGCCTTTTCGCAGCCCGCCGTGAGCGTGCAACTGGCGCGTCTGCGCGACCTGCTCGGCGACCCGCTGCTGCTGCCCGGCCCACGCGGCATGCGCCCGACCGCACGCTCCGAGTCCTTGCGCGAACCGCTGCGTGAAGCGCTCGACGCGCTGGAGCGCGCGGTCGCGCCTGAAGGTCCGTTCGATCCGTCGGCGGCGCAGCACACCTGGCGCGTGTCCGCCACCGACTACGGCGAATCGACCATCGTGCTGCCCGCGCTCAACGCGCTGCGCGCGACCGCGCCGCATACGCGCCTCGCCGTAATCGAACTGCCGCCCGCGAATCTCGCGAGAGCCGCCGAACAGGGCGAGATCGATCTCGCGATGCATATCGTCAGCGACGCGCCCGACACGCTGCGCCAGAAACTGCTGTTCAAGGAGCGCTACGTGCTGGCCGGGCGCGCCGGGCATCCGCGTCTGAAGCGCCGCCCGAGCGCGAAGCAGTTCTGCGAACTCGAACACGTGATCGTCTCGCCGGACGGCGGCGGCTTTCGCGGCGTCACCGACGAAGCGCTCGCGCAAGCGGGACTCGCGCGCCGCGTGGTGCTCTCCGTGCCGCATTTCCTGTTCGTGATCGCCGCGATCTCCCAGACCGATCTGGTCGCGATGCTGCCGTGGCGGCTCGTGCGCGGCAATCCGGCGCTGCGGCTTGTCGAAGCGCCCGTCGAGGTGCCCGGTTATGAGATGTGCATGCTGTGGCACGAGCGCGTGCATCGCGATCCGGCGCATCGCTGGCTGCGCGAGCAGATCGCCGCCGCGATGTGAGCGCTCGCGCGATTGATTAAACGCAACGCGCCGTCACGGCGCGAAACATCGCGCGGCGCGCTCATGTAACCCATCGCGCAAAGTGCGCGCGGCATCGCCCGGATCGCCGCTGGCATCGCGCAAAATAAGTCACTCAATATCAACGGCTTACGCAGTCGCGTGCCTCACGCACGCTCGCACCGCGCACACGCCGCCAACGCGCCACTATCAGATAACTCCGATTCTTGCGGCGCATCCCTCCGGATTGACAAGCCCTGGCGCGATTTCAATAATCGCCCCCGGCTCGCCAGAGCAGGCTAATTCTCTAATTTTTACGCGTCAAGCAGTTCGCGTCATCGAACGATACGCGGTCGATCGGCACGTCAATGTCAAAGAACAGTTAATCAGGATAACGAATGAGACACCCATCCCGACTCTTCCTCCGTGCCGCTGCGTTCGCCGCAATCACAACGTTCTCCGTCGCGCAAAGCAACACCTCGTTCGCCGTCACGATTCCGCCGGGAACCGCGCTCGCGCAGAAACAGGAAATCACGCGGCAACTGATCGCCGAAATCGAGTCGCTCGATCCTGCGCGCATCGAATCGGTCAGCGCGAATCTCGTGGGCATCGACGTGTACGAAGGGCTCACGCGCATCGACGCGGCGGGCAACGTGGTGCCGGGCGTAGCCGAATCGTGGACGCATCCCACGCCCGATACGTGGATTTTCAAGCTGCGCCGCGATGCGAAATGGAGCGACGGTCATCCGGTGACCGCCGCCGATTTCGTCTACGCCTGGCAGCGCATGGCCGATCCGAAAACGGCCTCGGTCTATACCGTCGCGATCGAATTCCTCCAGAACGCGAAGGCCGTCATCGCGGGCAAATCGCCCGTGACGAGTCTCGGCGCGCGCGCGATCGACGCGACCACGCTCGAAGTCAAGACCGACGCGCCCGCGCCCTTCTTTCCCGAACTGACGGCCAGTGCGAGCATGGCGCCCATCGACCGCGCGACCGTCACGAAGTACGGCGCGAGCTGGACGCGTCCCGGCAATCTCGTGAGCAACGGTCCGTACGTGCTCGCCGACTGGCAACCGAACAACCGCATCGTGCTGATGAAGAATCCGCACTACTGGAACGCCGCGCGCGTGGCCATTTCGAAGGTCACGTATCTGCCGATCGAGAGCGACGAGACCGCCATGCGCATGTTCCAGTCCGGCCAGATCGACATGACGTATCAGTTGCCGTCCGGCCAGTACGCGCAGATCCAGAAGCAGTTCGGTCCCGAGCTGCGCGCCGGCACGCAGATCGGCACGTATTACTACGCGCTCAACAACACCGATCCCGCGCTGCGCGACGCGCGTGTGCGTCAGGCGCTGTCGATGGTGCTCGACCGCGACCTGCTCACCGCGAAGATCACGCAGAACGGCGAGCGTCCCGCCTATGGTCTGATCGTGAACGGCACGAAGGGCGCGCAACCGTATGCGCCCGACTGGGCCGCATGGCCGATGGCGAAACGCGTCGACACCGCGCGCGATCTGCTGAAAGCGGCCGGCTATTCCGATGCGAAGCCGCTGAGTTTCAAGCTCATCTACAACACCAACGAAATGCACAAGAAGGTCGCGCTGTTCGCGACGAGCGAGTGGCGCACGAAGCTCGGCGTCAACGCGACGATCGAGAACCTCGAATTCAAGGTGCTGCTCAAGCAACGTCACGACGCGGCGTATCAGATCGCGCGCGACGGCTGGTACGTCGACTACAACGACGCGATGTCGTACTTCGGCCTGATTCAATGCGGCAGCCCGCAGAACGATCAGCGTTACTGCAATCAGAAAGTGGACGCCGAAGTCGCGCAGGCGAATCGTCAAATCGACGGCGCGAAGCGCGAAGCGATGCTCACCGACGCCTTCAATCGCGCGATGGCCGACTCGCCGCTGCTGCCGCTGTTCCAGTACGCGAACGCGCGCCTCGTGAAGTCCTATGTCGCGGGCTATTCGCTGACGAACTATGTCGACCAGCGCGCCACGCAGGACATGTACATCCTCAAGCACTGATCCGCGCCTCGCCATGTTCGCCTATACCTTGCGCCGCCTGCTCTGGGCGGTCCCCACCGTGCTCGCGGTCGTGACCGCCTGCTTCCTGCTGCTGCATTGCACGCCCGGCGGCCCGTTCGACACCGACAAGCCGCTTTCGGCCGCAGCGCTGGCGAATCTCAACGCGCGCTATCACCTCGACGAACCGCTCTGGCGGCAGTATCTGCGCTATCTGGGCGCGCTGCTGCAGGGGGACCTCGGCAGTTCGTTCCGTTACGCCGACTGGTCCGTGAACGAACTCGTGCGCAAGGCGTTGCCGATCAGCCTCGGCGTCGGCGGCGTGTCGATTCCGCTCGCCGTGCTGTTCGGCGTGGCGCTGGGCGCGCTGGCCGCCGTGCGCCGCAACAGCCTGATCGACCACGCGGTGATGCTGCTAGGCAATCTCGGCAACGTGGTGCCGCCGTTCGTGCTCGGCCCGGCGCTCGTGCTGTGTTTCGCCATCCTGATCAAATCGCACGATGGCAGCGGCTTGCTGCCCGCCGGCGGTTGGGGCGACGGCGAGTGGCATTACCGCGTGCTGCCCATCGCGCTGCTGGTGGTCGTCAACATGGCGTCGATCGCGCGCGTGATGCGCGGCAGCCTGATCGAAGTGCTGTCCGGCAACTTTATCCGCACCGCGCGCGCCAAGGGTCTGCCCGGCCACACCATCGTGCTGCGCCATGCGCTGCGCCCCGCGCTCATGCCAGTGGTCTCGCTGCTCGGCCCGGTGTGCATTTCGTCGATCACGGCCGCCGTGGTCACCGAGTCGGTGTTCGCGCTGCCGGGGCTCGGCCAACTGGTCGTCAACGGCGCGGTCAATCGCGATTACACGCTCGTGCTCGGCCTCGTCGTGCTCACCACGGTCTGCGCCGTGCTGTTCAACCTGCTCGTCGATCTGGCGTATGCGTGGCTCGATCCGCGCATTCGTTACTGATTGCGTCTGTTTATTTTCACGCCATGAATGCCCTTTCCACGCCACCCGCGCACGCCGCCGAACCCCCTCCGACACGGTGCGCATTGCCGCCCGCGCTCGCGCGCTTCGTGCGCCATCGCGCGGCGCTTGCGAGTCTCGCGCTGCTCGTGCTGATCGCGCTCGCCTGTTTCATCGGCCCGTTGCTGCTGACGAACTCGCCTACCGAAAGCGACTGGAGCGCCATCAGCCTCGCGCCCACGCTGCAAGGCGGCCACTGGTTCGGCACCGACGAACTCGGCCGCGATCTGCTCGCACGCACGCTCGTCGGCGGACGCGTTTCGCTCGAAGTCGGGCTGCTCGGCACGCTGGTGTCGACGCTCGCGGGCGTGCTGGTCGGCGCCACGGCCGGCTTTCTCGGCGGACGCACGGACGCCGTCCTCATGCGCATCGTCGACATGATGTACGCGATCCCGTACATGCTGATCGCGATCCTGATGGTCACGCTGTTTGGCCGCGCGTTCTCGCTCGTCGTGCTCACGATCAGCGCGTTCTCTTGGCTCGACATGGCGCGCGTGGTGCGTGGCCAGACGCTCTCGCTGCGCACGCGCGAGTTCGTCGACGCGGCGCGCGCCATCGGCGTGAAGCCGGCCGCGATCATCGTCCGGCATATCGTGCCGAATCTCGCGGGCATCGTTGCCGTGTATGCGACGGTCACGGTCCCCGCCATCATTCTCACGGAGTCGGTGCTGTCGTTTCTCGGCCTCGGCGTGCAGGAGCCGATGACGAGCTGGGGCGTGCTGATCGAGGACGGCGCGCAGAAACTCGAAGCCATGCCGTGGCTGCTGCTCTGCCCCGCCGCGCTGCTGTGCACGACGCTCTATTGCGTGAACTTCGTCGGCGACGGGCTGCGCGATGCGCTCGACCCGCGGGAGCGTTGAAATGGCGCTGCTCGAAGTCGAACAACTCGGCGTGCGTTTCATGCGCCGCGACGGGCCGCCGCTCACGGTCGTCCACGATGTTTCGTTTGCGCTCGAAGCGGGCGGCACGCTCGGCATCGTCGGCGAATCGGGCTCGGGCAAGAGCCAGACCGTCATGGCGATGCTCGGCCTGCTCGCCTCGAACGGGCGCGCGCATGGTCACGCGCGTTTTCGCGGCGACGACCTGCTCGCGATGAAGTCTGGCGCGCTCAACCGCATTCGCGGCGACCGCATCGCGATGATCTTCCAGGACCCGATGACCTCGCTCAATCCGTTCCTCACGATCGAACGGCAGATGACCGAGGCGCTGCAACGGCATCGCAAGCTCACGCGCCGCGCGGCGCGCACGCGGGCAATCGAAGCGCTCGAACGCGTGCGCATTCCCGACGCCGCGCGCCGCATCGGCCTCTATCCGCACGAGTTTTCGGGCGGCATGCGCCAGCGCGTGCTGATCGCCACGGCGCTCATGATGGAGCCCGACGTGCTGATCGCCGACGAACCCACCACGGCGCTCGACGTGACCGTGCAGGCGCAAATCATGGCGCTGTTGCGCGAGATGAATCGCGAGCGCGGCACGGCCATTCTGCTGATCACGCACGACATGGGCGTCGTCGCCGAACTCTGCGACGACGTCATGGTGATGTATGCCGGGCGCGCGGTC